>CAIUZX010000433.1 GCA_903903715.1 uncultured Caulobacterales bacterium | reverse complement strand
GGCCTCGAGCATGGCCCGCGCGTTGAGGGCCAGCGCAAGCTCGGTCCCCGTCGAGAACAGGGTCGCCTTGGGCGTCGCGGAGGCCTTGGCGACTTCGTAGGCGCCGCGGGCGCTCAAGATTTCCGACGAGGCCGCGATCCGCGCCGCAGAGGTCTTCTGGCGCGAGAGCACCATCACGGAGGGTTCTTTACGCGACACGGCGAGCTTCCAGCACTCCGCCGTCTCCACCGCGTCGGCGGGACGGTAGACGGTCAGGCCCGGCATGGCTCGCAGGCTCGCCACATGCTCCACCGGCTGGTGGGTGGGGCCGTCCTCGCCGACGCCGATGGAGTCGTGGGTCATGACGTGGATGGCGCGGACGCCCATGAGCGCCGAGAGGCGGATGGCGGGGCGGCTGTAGTCGGAGAACACCAGGAAGGTTCCGGCGTAAGGGATCACGCCGCCGTGCAACGCCATGCCGTTCAGGGCGGCGGCCATGGCGTGTTCGCGCACCCCGTAATAGACATAACGGCCCGCATAGTCCGGCCCGTCAAACGCCTTCATGCCGGGGGTGAGGGTGTTCACCGAACCGGTCAGGTCGGCGGAGCCGCCGATCATCTCCGGCACGGATGGCGTAAGGGCGGCGAGGGCGGCGCCGGAGAACACTCGCGTGGCGCCGGAGGGCTTTTCCTCGACCATCTTGGCGATGTGGGCGTCGAGGGCGGCCATGGCGTCCGTCGGCAGGTCGCCTGCGATCACCGCGCGACGGAAGTCCGCGCCCTTGTCGGAGGCGTCGAGGCGGGCGGTCCAGGCCTTGTGCGCCTTCGCCCCGCGGCGACCGGCGGTCCGCCAGGCGCGGGCGACGTCGTCAGGCAACTCGAACGGCGCATGGGTCCACTCCAGCGTCTTGCGCGCCGCAGCGGTGTGCTCGCCGGAGAGCACGCCGTGGGACTTGTAGTTGCCCGACATCTCACCCGCGCCGCGGCCGATCTCGGTCTTCGCGGCGATCAGGCTCGGGCGATCCTGTCGCGCGGCCCAGGCCAGAGCTTTACGGATCTGGGTATGGTCGTGACCGTCGATGGCCTTCACCGCCCAGCCGGCGGCCTTGAAGCGGGCGATCTGGTCGCCGCTTTCCGACAGGCTGACCTTGCCGTCGATGGTCGCGTTGTTGTCGTCCCAGATGACCGTGAGACGGTTCAGCTTCAGCCGGGCGGCGAGACTGATGCTCTCATGACTCACCCCTTCCATCAGGCAACCGTCTCCGGCCAGCACATAGGTGCGGTGGTCGACGAGATCATCTCCATAGCGGGCGTTCAGGCTGCGCTCGGCCATGGCCATGCCGACGGCGGTGGCGAGGCCCTGTCCCAGCGGGCCCGTCGTGGTCTCCACCCCCGGCGTGTGGCCAAACTCCGGGTGGCCCGGCGTCTTCGAGCCGAGTTGGCGGAAGTTGCGGATCTCGTCCATCGTCACGCCCTTGACGCCCGTCAGGTGCAACAGGGCGTAAAGCAGCATCGATCCGTGACCCGCCGACAGCACGAAGCGGTCGCGGTCGGCCCAGGCTGGGACCTTGGCGTCGTACTTGAGGAAGCGGGTCCACAGGACCGTCGCGACATCCGCCAGCCCCATGGGCGCGCCGGCGTGCCCGGAGGCGGCCTTTTCGACGGCGTCCATCGCCAGCACGCGCACGGCGTCGGCCATACGCAGGTTCAGCGGTCGGGTGGATTGAGTCATGACGGATCCCTCAAGGTCGAGGGGTGTTAACCGTCAGTTGCGCAGTTAAGCAAGCGGAACTTTGGAGGAGCCTGCCTGCTGTTAGTGGGCCTTGATGATCTGCATCGTCAGGTAGATCGCGGTGATCCAGAAGCCGCCGCAGGTCACGAGAATGAACGCCAGAGTCGCCGACGGCGGCCAACGATCACTGCGGTCGTCAAGGTCCGCCACATCCATGCTGAGGGCCTGCTGCATCAGACGGGCGGGGGAGTCCACGGCATGGTCAAGCTCTGCGTTCGCAACGCGAGCGATCGCGGGGCGGGTGGATGCTTGGGCGGCTTCCCGAAGGCGGCGCTGCGGCTGGGCCATGGTGTTTTCTCCAATCGACCAGCCGATCCTAGAGGGCCACACTTAATGTTTTGTTGCTGAAACCAATATTCGCGGCCTGAATATTCCCTTAATTTCACTTAAATATTAACGGGAGTCATTAATACTATGACGATTCCTATGGTCACACGGACGCGCGGCCAATGCTGTGGTAGCGGAAGCCAAGCTTGGCCATCGCCTCCGGCTTATAGATGTTGCGGAGGTCGACCAGGATCGGCGCGCGCATCAGGTCCTTGACGCGGGTGAGGTCGAGGGCGCGGAACTGGTCCCACTCGGTGACAATGACCACGACGTCCGCAGCATCCACCGCCTCATACGGGTCGGACTTGAACACCACCCCTGGCAGAAGCTGGCGCGCTTCGTGAGCTTCTGGATCGAAGGCCTGCACGGTTGCGCCCATGGCTTGCAGGGCGGGGACGATGTCGAGGGAGGGCGCGTCGCGCATGTCGTCGGTGTTCGGCTTGAAGGCGAGGCCGAGCACCCCGACCGTCACGCCCTTCAAGGATCCGGGGGTCCCGTCCTTGCCGAGGGCTTCCGAAACCTTCGACGCCATCGCGCGCTTGCGGGCGTCGTTCACAGCCACGGTCGTCTCGATCAGGCGCAGGGGCGCGCCGGCGGCGGCGGCCGTCTTCACCAGCGCCAGCGTGTCCTTCGGGAAACATGAGCCGCCATAGCCGGGGCCGGCGTTCAGGAACTTCTGCCCGATCCGGTTGTCGAGGCCGATGCCGCGAGCGACCTGCTGCACGTCGGCGTCGACCCGCTCGCACACGTCGGCGATCTCGTTGATGAAGGTGATCTTCATGGCGAGATAGGCGTTCGCCGCGTACTTGATCAGTTCTGAGGTCCGCCGACTGGTGAACATCAGCGGCGCTTCGTTCAGGGACAGCGGGCGGTAGATCTCGCGCATCACGTCCTGAGCTCTGGGATCGGACGTGCCGATCACCACCCGGTCCGGGCGCTTGAAGTCGGAGATGGCTGCGCCTTCGCGCAGGAACTCGGGGTTGGAGACCACGGCGAAGTCGGCGTCCGGATTGACCCTGCGGATAATCGCTTCGATCTCGTCGCCAGTGCCCACGGGAACCGTGGACTTGGTCACCACGACGGTGAAGCCCTGGATCACCTTGGCGATGTTCTCGGCGGCGGCGTAGACATAGGACAGGTCCGCATAGCCGTCGCCGCGTCGAGAG
>CAIUZX010000432.1 GCA_903903715.1 uncultured Caulobacterales bacterium | reverse complement strand
GGCGTGCGGTGATAGCGCGACGCGGAACCCGCGGAAATGCGCGACGACAGGACAGGGGCGAGATTGTTGGGTATGGAGGGCGATGCGCCTGAAAGACTTGCCCAACCTGATCACGCTTGGCCGGATTTTCCTGTCGCTGGCGGTGTATGGGCTGCTCGCGACGGCGGGGGGACTGTTCGGATTTGCCGGCGAAGTCGGCGCATCAAGGCCGACTCTGCTCCACCTTGCCCTGGCGGCCTTCGTGATCGCAAGCCTGACCGACTTCGTTGACGGCTGGCTCGCCCGCAAACTGGACGCAGCGTCCCCTTTGGGCGCCATGCTCGACCCCATCGCGGACAAGATCGCCGTCGTCGCGGTGATCATCGGCCTCGGCGCCATGGACCCGCTGCTCGTCGCGACGCCGGGCGCGCTGATCCTGGGTCGTGAGCTCGTGGTGTCTGGGCTGCGCGAAACCGGCCTGAAGCTTCCGGTCACAATGCTCGCCAAATGGAAGACAACCGCGCAGCTGGTCGCCCTCGGCCTTTGCATCGCGGCGCAAACGGCAGGTGAGCTGCGTAGTCTTGCGCAGCTCATGCTCTGGCTGGCCGCGGCCCTGACACTGTGGACCGGCGCCCTCTATCTGCGGACGGCGATCACCACGCGTCGCGCGTAAGGCGGTCAGGCCTCGACGACAAGCTTTCCGCGCACGAGCTGGCTGTAATCGTCCATCAACGACAGCGAGATGTTGCCCGGCGTGAAGCGATAGTCCCCGATCTCCGCGACCGGCGTCACTTCGGCTGCGGATCCGGTGATGAAGCACTCGGTGAAGCCCGTCATCTCTTCGGGCTGGATGTGCCGCTCGATCACGTCAAAGCCACGCGACCTCGCCAGATCAATCACGGTCTGACGAGTCAGGCCGTTGAGGAAGCAGTCGGCGAGCGGCGTGTGGATCACGCCGTCCTTGACGAAGAAGATGTTTGCACCGGTCGCCTCGGCCACATAGCCGCGATAGTCGAGCATCATCGCGTCGGCGTAGCCTGCACGCTCCGCCGCATGCTTGGAGAGGGTGCAGATCATGTAGAGCCCGGCGGCCTTGGCTTCGGTCGGCGCCGCGTTCGGGGCGGGTCGCGCATAGGGCGCATGCATCATGCGGATGCCGCGGCGCTTGGTCTCCGGATCGAAATAGCTCGGCCATTCCCAGGCGGCGATGGCCACGTGCGTCTTCGTGGCCTGCGCGGCGACGCCCATCTGCTCGGGACCCCGCCAAGCGACCGGGCGAACATAGGCGTCGGTAAATCCCATGCGGGCGACGGTCTCGACACAGGCTGCATCGATCTCTTCGACCGTGTAGGGGATCTCCATCTCCAGAATCTCGGCCGAGCGGAACAGGCGACGGGTATGTTCGGTGAGCTTGAAGATCTTACCGTTGTAAAGCCGCTCACCCTCGAACACGCAGGATCCATAGTGCAGGCCGTGGGTCAGTACGTGCACCTTCGCGTCGCGCCAGGGGACGAAGTGACCGTCCATCCAGATCCAACCGTCGCGATCGTCGAAGGGAATGATAGTCATCGGGCGAAATCCGTCGATAATGAGCCTTGCCGCCTGTTTTAAACGCCGATGCCGCTCCTCCGCAATGCGTGCGCTGGGATCGGCCGTCGGAGACTTGGATTGACCTTGAACGTCCCCCTAGCGCCTGACGCCCGTCTCATCTTGTCCGACGATGCGCTGGACCAGGCCCTGGAGCTGTTCCTGCTGGCGGAAGCTGCGCTCTGGACGACTGCGGACGGGGGCCTCGACGGCGATCCGCAGCAACTGGGACGGAGCCATTACCGCGCTGCCTTCCTCTTGAAGCGCAGACCGGGACTCGGCGTCCGGGCTCTCTCCCAGCTCACCGGACTGTCGAAGCAGGGCGCAAGCCGCGTGCTGAAGGAGCTGACGGCGGCGGGTTATATCGAGACGCGGGCTTCCGACACGGACGCCCGCCGACGACCGGCGCATCTGACCGAGACCGGTCGCGCCTTCGAGGCCAGAATCAGCCATCGTATGCGCGCAGCGCTCGCCAAGGCCTACCGGCTGGGCGGACTGGACAAGGCGCCCGCGGCCACCGCCGTGCTGGGCGCCATCGCCGCGGGCGTGCGGCGCGACGATGAGGAGATGGTATGACCACGGCCCCGTCGCCTGCAGCAGATGGTCGCGCGCGGCACCTTCTGGTGGTCGATGACGACGACCGTATCCGCGACCTCCTGAAGGAATATCTCGTCCGCTGCGGCTTTCGCGTGACGGGCGCGACCGACGCTGCCGCAGCCCGGCGCCTGATCGAGAGCCTTGAATTCGATCTCCTGGTTCTCGACGTGATGATGCCGGGCGAGGACGGCTTTTCACTGGCGCGATGGGTGCGCGGACGTCAGGCGACGCCCATCCTTATGCTGACGGCGCGGGACGCGTCCGCCGACCGGATCGAGGGTCTGGCGCTGGGCGCGGACGACTATCTCTCCAAACCCTTCGAGCCCAAGGAACTCGTCCTGCGGATCGAGGCCATTCTGCGCCGGACCCTCGCCGCGCCCCAGGCCGCAAGCCTCAGCCTCGGCGTCTGCCGCTTCGACGTCGCGCGCGGCGAACTTTCCCGGGACGGCGCGCCGCTCCGGCTGACGGAGGCGGAGGCCCGGCTTCTGAAGCGGCTTGCCGCCAATCCGCATGCGCCCATCGACCGGCTAGACCTTGCTCAGGACGCCGCTGATCCCACCGGGCGCGCCGTCGACATCCAGGTGACCAGGCTCAGGCGCAAGATCGAAGCCGATCCGAAGAACCCCCGCTATCTGCAGACCGTGCGGGGCGTCGGCTACATGCTGGCGCCGGACTGAGCCGATGAGCGATCCCGTCAGGCTCTCCCGACGCCGCCTGTTCCGCTTCCGCGTCTGGCCGAGGCTGTTCAAGCGCTGGGCGCCGACCTCGCTATTCGCGCGGTCCCTGCTGATCATCATCCTGCCTGTGGCCGTCATGCAGGTGGGCGTGACCTGGGCCTTCTTCGAAGCCTACTGGCAGACCATGACCGCGCAGCTGTCAGACTCACTTGCAGGCGACGTAGCCTGGGATGTCGCCGCCTTCGAGGCGGACCCTAACCCCACGACCTTCCAGCACCTGGCCGACCGGGCGGAGCGGGCGCAGTCCCTGTGGCTGACCTATCAGCCGGGGCGGAGCCTCCCGACCAACCGGCCGCGGGGGCGCGTGCTGCCCACCTTCGACCAGCCCCTGCGCAATGCGCTCGACGACCGGCTGTCGGAGGACTTCTGGCTCGACACCACCCGCTATCCGAAATTCATCGAGATCCGGGTCAAGGTGACCGACGGCGTCATGCGCATCTATGCGCCGAGGGACCGGGCGTTCGCGGCCCGCGGGCAAGTCTTCATCATGTGGTTGGCGGGGGTGACTTTCCTGCTGACGGCCGTGGCGATTGCTTTCATCCGCAACCAGGTGCGGGCGATCGAGCGTCTTGCCGAGGCGGCTGAGGCTTTCGGGCGCGGCGTCGACCGGCCGGACTTCAAACCGCACGGCGCGCGGGAAGTGCGACAGGCCGCCATCGCCTTCATCGACATGCGCTCACGCATCCAGCGCTATATCGAGCAGCGCACCACACTGCTCGCCTCGGTCAGCCACGACCTGCGCACGCCCCTGACCCGTCTGAAGCTGGAGGCGGAGCTTGCGCCCCCCAGTGCGCGCATGGAGGCCATCAAGAGTGATCTCGCCGAGATGGAGCACATGATCGAGGAGTTCCTCGCCTTCGCCCGGGGCGAGGGCGGAGAGGCGGTGGAGGATGTGGATCTGTCCGACCTGATCCGCTCGGTCGCTGAAGGGGCGAAACGCGCTGGCGGGGCGCTGACCGTCCATGCGCCAGACGCGCTTCCGGCGCACCTGCGCCCCAATGCCGTGAAGCGGGGCCTTGCGAATCTCGTCACCAACGCCGCCGCCCACGCCAGGAATGTGAAACTGACCGCAGTCCCGCTGGACGGCGGCGGAGTCGATATTCATGTCGACGATGACGGTCCGGGCATTCCCGAAGCGCTTTACGAAGAGGCGTTCAAGCCCTTTTCCCGTCTGGATGAGGCGCGCAATCAGAACGTCAAGGGCGTGGGGCTTGGCCTCGCCATCGCCCGGGACGTGGCGCGCAGCCACGGCGGAGATGTGACCCTGTCGAAAAGCCTGATGGGCGGCCTTCGGGCGACGATGCGGCTGGCGGGATAGATCCCGACGCTATCAGTGATCGTGGTGGTGATGATCGTCGTCGTTGGGATCGAGCAACTTGTGCGCGTGGACGATGACGTAGCGCATCAGGGCGTTGTCCACCGTCGACTGGGCCTTAGACTTCCACGCCCGCCGCGCCTCCGCATAGTTCGGGAAGGCCCCGACGAACTCGATCTTGGAGAGGTCGCGGAACTCGACGCTGTTCACGTCCGTGAGCTCGCCGCCGAAGACGAGATGAAGAAGCTGTCTGTCAGGCATGGTCGGTCCACGAGTGGCTGATCTTGACGTCCTATGACATTTCCCCGGTTAAGGCTTGGTTCACCGACCGGCGATGGCCAGCGCGTCGATCAACAGGCTGGGCGCGTTGCTCGCGCCGCGAATCTCGAGGTCTGACGCCGGAACCAGGCGCTGATAGAGATCGATCAGATTGCCGGCGACGGTGATCTCGTTGACCGGATAGGCGATCTCGCCCTTCTCGAACCAGAAGCCGGACACACCGACCGACCAGTCGCCCGTGTTGGAATTGAGGGACGGACCGAACATCGAGGTCACCCATAGCCCCTCCCCCAGTGCGCGGCGCAGCCCGTCAGGCGTCTCGGTCCCGGGCTGAAGGGTGAGATTGTGGACGCCAACCCCGGGCGCCCCGGCGAGGCCGCGGCTCGCATGTCCCGTAGTCTCCAGTTTCAACTGACGCGCGCTGGCGGAGTTGAGAAGCCACGTGGTCAGCACGCCCTGGTCAATGATCGCCCGCTCCGTCGTCGTCACACCCTCGTCGTCGAAGGCCGATGAGCCGAAACCGCGACGCCGGTGCGGCTCTTCCGTGAGGGTGACGGACGCCGGGAAGAGCGTGTGGCCCAGCTTGTCCTTCAGAAAGGAGACCCCGCGCGCCACGGCCGGGCCCGATATCGCGCCGATCAGCGGGCCGATCAGCGACATGGCTATGCGGTTTTCGAAGAGCACGGGTGCGGTGCGGCTCTCGATCTTGCGCGGGGCGAGCGAGGCGACCGCCCGCTCTCCCGCCAACTGGCCGATCTTGTCAGACGCCGGCAAATCTTCACGCCAGCGAGCGGAGCGGCCTTCCCAGCCACTCTCCATGCCGGCCCCTTCGCCGGCGATGACCGAAGCCGAGAGGGAAAAGCCGCTGCCGGCCTGGCCGCCTTGAAACCCGTCGCTTGTCACCATGTGCCAGCGGCTGGAGGACCAGCCCGCCGAGCCGCCGTCGGTATTGGTGACGCCCGCCACGCTGAGAGCTGCAGCTTCGGTCGCCCGCGCCACCGCCTCCAGCTCGTCCGCCGTCGCGACGGTCGGGTCGAAGAGTTCGAGATCGGGGACGGCGCCGGTGAACAGGCGGTCGCGCGGGGCGAGGCCGGCATACGCGTCCTCGGGCGCGAGGCGCGCCATCGCGACGGCGCGCGCGATCAGCCGGTCCCGCGCTTCCTTGGACACGTCCGATCCGGACACCACCGCCTGCGACTTTCCTATGAACACCCGAAGTCCGAGGTCGCGGGACTCTTCCTGCTGCACGTCTTCGAGCTTGCCCTGCCGGACACTGACGGAGAGGGACTGGCGTTCGGCGGAGACCGCTTCCGCTGCGTCTGCGCCCGCCTTCAAGGCCGCCGTCACGACGTCCTGCAACATATCCACGTTCATCGTCCGCCGCCTCTATCGCCACGTCACCGCGCGACGCTCAGATACAGGCCGACCCGCCATTCGATCCAGCAGAATCGCGATGACGGTCCCGGCCTTGTTCCCAACCTGCGTTCCGCCTATGGCGAAAGGATGATCCAAGACGAAGCCCTTCTGGCGCTCGGCGCGTCGAGTCTGATCGGCGGCGCCCTCTGCGCGCTGCCCGAACGGCCGCCGCTGATCTGCGTCAGCCGGAACCCTCCGACGTCCCCACAGTCCAGGGCCCGCTGGATCCGTGTGGATCTGACGAACCCTGAATGGGGCGCTGGTTTCGCCGACCTGCGCTTGCGAAAGGCCCTGGCCCTCGCGCCGATCTGGACGGTCGCGCCCGTCATCGATCAGTTGGCGGATCTCGGCGTCGAGCGGCTGGTCTCATTTTCTTCCACGAGCCGGTTCACAAAGGCGGCCTCGCCCGACCCAGCCGAACGCGAGGTGGCCGACCGCCTGGCGCGGTCGGAAACGCGGCTGATCGAGAGCTGCGAACGACGCGGCGTCGCCTGGACCCTCCTTCGCCCGACCCTCATCTATCTCGAGGGCAGGGACCAGAACGTCACCCGTCTGGCGGGCCTCATTCGACGCTTTGGAGCTCTGCCTCTGGCTGGGGACGGGTCCGGTCTCAGGCAGCCGGTACATGCCGAGGATCTGGCGACCGTCGCGCTGACCGCCCTGGATACGCCAGCAGCGGCGGGACGCGCCTATGATCTGCCGGGCGGCGAGACCCTGACCTATCGCGCCATGGTCGAGCGGATCTTCGAAGGCTTGGGAAAACGTCCGCGCATCCTCGCCCTGCCGCCTGAGCTCTGGCGGCTGGGCTTCAGCTTCGCGCGTCCTTTCCTGCCCGGCGCAAGCGCCCAGATGGGCGCGCGGATGGAGGCGGACCTGACCTTTGACAGCAAGGCGGCCGAAGCGGATCTCAACTGGCGCGCGCGACCCTTTCGGCCGCGCTTTCCCGCCTGAGGCGCTTGACGAGATCGACCGCGAAGATGCCTGCGCCTGTCCAGATGAAGCAGAAGGCGATGAGGCTTGGCAGGGTCAGCCGCTCTCCCTGCGACAGGCCGCAGGCGAACTGGAGCGTGGGCGTCAGGAACTGGATGAAACCGACGATATTGAGCGGCAAGCGCCGGGCGGCGACGGCGAACAGGCTGAGCGGAGCGACCGTCATCGGGCCGCAGAAGAGCAAAAGGCCGGTGATGTCGACCCCCTTGCCGAATTTCAAGCCTGACCCGCCTGACAGCGAGGCGAGCAGCATGACGGCGAAGGGCGCGAGCAGCAGGCACTCGACCAGAAGGCCGACCTGCGCGTCCACCTGCACCCGCTTGCGCACGACGCCATAGCCTGCAAAGCTCGCCGCCAGCACGAGCGCGACCCAGGGCGGCGCGCCAAGCGCTACGGCCTGCACGAGGACGCCGACCGTCGCCAGCCCCAGCGCCCAGCGCCCGGCGCGGCTGATCGGTTCGCGGAAGATCCAGGCGCCGACAGCGGCGTTGACCAGAGGGTTGATGTAGTAACCGAGGCTCGCCGACAGGGTTTGTCCCCTGTCCACCGCCCAGACATAGACCGTCCAGTTCACCCCGATCAGCAGCGCCGACAGGGCGAGCATAAACAGCAATCTCGGCGTGCGTACGATGTTCAGGAACGCTGAGCCCTGCCCCACCCAGATGACCAGCGCTGCGGATATTGGGGCGGCGAAGACGGTGCGCCAGCCCACAATCTCCCAGGGCGAGGCGCCGCGCACGCCCATCTGGTGGAAGAAAAGGGGAAAGACGCCCCACATCAGGTAACAGGCGACCGCCGCGCCGAGACCGGTGCGGTCGAGGCTGTCAGAACTGGACATGGCGGGAGCCCCTGCGGAAGAAGCCCCGTCCCTTAGCGTCTGAGAGACTATCGCGCCACCACCCAAAGTCAGGCGCTGGTCGGCGTCTCGCTCATATAATTGGCCGAACGCATCTCCAGCAGACGGCTGGCCGTCCGCTCGAACTCAAATGCTCCGTCGCCCTGGAGGTAGAGGTCCGAGGGCTCCCCCTCCGCCAGCACGATGAGCTTTGACCGCGCCTCGTAAAGCGCGTCGATCAGCGTGACGAAACGCGCGGCCTCGTTGCGCCTCGCGGACGATAACTTCGGCACGCCCTCCAGAAGCACCGTATGAAACCGTTCGGCGACGGCCAGATAGTCCTGCGGACCGAGGGCCTCGGCGCACAGGCTGGCGAAGGTCGCGCGCACCCGTCCGCCCACCGCCCGGGGAAAGTCGAGACTGCGGCCAAGCACCTGAAGCCTTGCGGGCGCTTCGACATCGTCGCCCAGCATCTCGCGCCAGAGCGCATCGAACGCCGCCGTGGTCTCCGGCGTGATCGGCGAAAAATAGACCGGCCGTCCGGTCAGCCGGTCCATCCGGAAATCCTTGGGACCCGCAACCGCCACCACCTCCATCCGCGCCTTGATGAGGGCGATGAACGGCAGGAAGAGCTGGCGATTCAGCCCGTCGCGATAGAGATCGTCAGGGCCGCGATTGGAGGTGGCGACGACCACGACGCCCCGGTCGAACAGGGCTTCGAACAGACGTCCGAGAATCATCGCGTCCGCAATGTCGGTGACGTGGAACTCGTCAAAGCAAAGGAGGCGCGCCTGATCGGCGATCTTCTGCGCCGTCGGGGCGATCGGATCGTCGCCCTTGGAAACGCCGAACCGCGCCTTTCGTGACGCGGCGTTCCCCTTGCGCCACGCGTCGATGTCCCCGTGCACCTCGGCCATGAAGGCGTGGAAATGGGTGCGACGTTTGCGGCCGACTGGCGCAGCGGCGAAGAAGAGGTCCATCAGCATGGACTTCCCCCGTCCCACCGGACCGTAGAGGTAGACGCCCCTCGGCGTTTCCCTGCGACCGAAGGGGTTGAAGCCCGCCCCGGTCCAGCGACGAAGATCGCCCTCGAGACGCGACAGGGTCGTGACGGCGCGATCCTGCGCTGCGTCCGCTGCGATCTCGCCCCGTTGAAGGCGCCGGTCGTATGCGGCGCGCAGGGAGTTGGACATGTGGATACCGGAACAGATCGAAGCCCCCGCGATCCGACGGCAGGGCGATTTAGTCCATCCGGCGTCGGCATGGCAAGACGAGCGCGAAGTCGCGCCACAGGCTTGTTAACCCCCTTTTCTCTCCGGGGAATTCCGCTAATCTCTCCGACCCTCTTTCAGTTCGATTGCGTCGGAGGAATCGCTCCCCGGCGCAACGCCACCAGGATCTGGACGACCAAATGAAGCTCAATATCGAGCGCGCGGCGCTCCTCAAGGCGCTCGGACACGTGCAGAGCGCGGTGGAACGGCGCAACACCATTCCGATCCTGTCGAACGTGCTGCTTTCGGCGTCACGCAACGCCGTGTCCCTGTCGGCCACGGACCTTGACATGGAGATCGTGGACGAAGCGGCGGCCGAGGTTGCGACCCCCGGACAGATCACGGCGCCTGCGCATATCCTCTATGAAATCGTCCGGAAACTGCCGGACGGCGCCGAGGTCGAGCTGAAGTTCAGCGGCGACGACCCCCGCCTGTCGATCCAGGCCGGACGGTCGCGCTTCAACCTGCCTGTCCTGCCGGCGGGCGACTTTCCGGTCATGTCGTCGGACGGCCTGTCGAGCACGATCAGCGTCGACGCTGACGCCCTTGCGCGGCTGATCGACAAGACCCGCTTTGCCATCTCAACCGAAGAGACCCGCTACTATCTGAACGGTCTCTATGTACACACCGTGATGGAGGACGGGGTCGCCAAGCTGCGCTGCGTCGCCACAGACGGACACCGGCTGGCGCTTGCCGAAATGCCCGCGCCGGAAGGCTCGGTCGGCGCGCCGGGGGTGATTATCCCGAGGAAGACGATTCAGGAGGCGCGTCGTCTTCTGGAAGATGCTGGCGAGATGGTCGAGCTGCGGGTGTCGCCGGCGAAGGTGCGCTTCGAATTCGGGCGCGCCTCGCTGACATCCAAGGTCATCGACGGCGCCTTCCCCGATTATCTGCGCGTCATTCCTCGCGACAACACGAAGATCGTGAGGGTCGACAACAAGCTGTTCGAGCAGGCGGTGGATCGCGTGGCGACCATCTCGGCGGAAAAATCGCGCTCTGTGAAGCTGGCGATCGAGTCCGGCCGACTCACTCTGACCGTCCGCAACATGGAGGCGGGACAAGGCGTGGAGGAGCTGGAGATCGATTACGACGGCGACAGCTTCGAGATCGGTTTCAACGCCCGCTATCTGCTCGACATCTGCGGTCAGATCCAGGGCGAGCTAATGGAACTGCGTTTTGCGGATCCGGCATCGCCGACGCTCGCGCTGGATCCGACGGACGGCGGCGTTCAGTACGTGCTGATGCCGCTGCGGGTCTGAGAAAAATAAAAACTTTGGAAGGAATGACCCGCCGCCTTCGGAAAGCTCCGAAGGCGACCGGTCTTTCAGCTTGGGCTCAGCGCCTATCGCTCGTCTGTTCGGGAGACCAGGACACCCGCGTCTCCCTGACAAGCTTTAGAGTGACTGTGCGACAAATCCGATCGCGGCGACCGGCAACGAGGCCAGCAACACCACCAGAACCGAATTGCCGAACGAGTCGGCCCAGACAGCGAACTTGCTCATGGTCTATCCCCTATAACAAAATCGCAAAAACAAGGCCGCCGGTGATCAGCATGTACCCGAAAAACACACATTTACGGGTAAACTTCACCTCGCTTGCGATGACCGGGATATAGGTGACGCCTTGTTCACTTTCAAATTAAATTGCTGCAATGCGGTATGATTTTTCTCGCAAGGGGCGAATGGGTGGGTCGGGCTCGCGTTTGCGCAGCGAGACCTGATAAGTCTTTTCGAGCATGTCCTCCGCCGTCATCACCGCCCTCCGACTGACCGACTTCCGCGCCTATGCCGAGGCGCAACTGGAGGGCTTGACCGGCGTCACGTTCCTGTTCGGGCCCAATGGCGCAGGCAAGACCAATCTTCTCGAGGCCATATCCTGGCTCGCGCCGGGCCGGGGCCTGCGCGGCGCCACGGCGGTCGAAGCGGGTCGCCGGGAAGCAGGTGAGACCCACACCCGCGCATGGGCGGTGAGCGCCGACCTCGCCCCGCCGCGAGACGACCCCGACGGTCCCGGAGCCCGTGTCGGCACCGGCCTCGAAAGCGCCGGAGGGCGCCGGGTCGTCCGGATCGACGGCCAACCCGCGGCGCCCGGTCGCCTCGCCGATCTTGTACGGCTGGTCTGGCTGACCCCGGCTCAGGACCGACTGTTTGTGGAAGGCGCGACGGAGCGGCGGCGCTTCCTCGACCGGCTGGTATTCGCCGATCGCCCCTCCCACGCCCGGGAGGTCAACGACTATGAACGGGCGTCACG
>CAIUZX010000431.1 GCA_903903715.1 uncultured Caulobacterales bacterium | reverse complement strand
CGCCTCTGACCGCGGCGGGGGGGTTGTGGCGGGGGCGCGGATCACGGACACCACGCCTGCGCCCAGGCGATGCAGGTGCAGGCGTCGCACCGCCAGCTCCTGCGGCGACCAGTCGACGTCAAGATCCTTGATGTCGAGCCAAACGCCGGTCTTGTCCTCGACCTGCAGACGGGAGAGCTGGAACCTGCCGAACAGATCGCCGGTCAGCCCCTTCACCCGCAACTTGCCGATGGGGCCCAGCGGCTGCCCGTCGAGAAAGGCGACAAACATCTGCCGCCCGGGATCGGTCAGCACGGCCAGCCGCGCGCCAAGGATCAGCACGACGAGGCAGACGATCAGGACGCCCAGGGCCGTCAGCGCCTGACCGATCCAGTTCACGCCTGCGGGCGGCAGGTTGAAGGCGTCGGCCGCCGCCTCGCCGTCCGCTTCGTTCAGGGGATCGTCCGGAGTTTCGGTCACGCCACGCCCGTCAAAAACTCTGGCCGATGCTCAGATAGATCTGAAACGGCTGCTGGCTGGCCCCCGACGGCCGCTGGAGCGGAAAGGCGAGGTCAGCCCGGATCGGCGCAAAGCTTAGGTGATAGCGGAAGCCTACGCCAACAGAGGCGTAAAGATTTCCAAGATCCGGCGTGGAGACCGAGCTGACGGAGCCCGCGTCCACGAACACCACCGCGCCGAACGGGCTCGTCCCAAAGCGGCGGCGCAGCTCCAGCGACAGCTCCGTCAGCGACAGGCCGCCGATGGGGGTGTTGTCGGTGTAGTGCGGGCCGATCGACTGGTAGGCGTAGCCCCGCACCGACCCGCCGCCGCCAGCGAAGAAGCGGTCCGCCGCGGGAAGACCTGGAATGGTGCCGCCGAGGATCGAGCCGACCTGCGCGCGACCGGCGAGGACATAGTCCGCCTTCTTGTCGAGGGGCAGATAGCCCGTGAGCTGCGCCTGGCTCTTCAGATAGAGCAGCGAGACGTCGCCCTGGATGTCCGTCGGGGTCACGTGCGCCTCAAACTTCCAGCCGCGGCGGGGGTCGAGGGGGTTGTCCGAGTGATCGAGCGCGACCGCGCCGATGAGCCGGACGGTGACGATACGCACCGTTCCGGTCTTCACGTCCTTGACTTCCGAGCTCGTGATCGAGGCGCCTTCGGTTAAGAAGCTGGTGGTCTGGAAGCGCCGGGTCAGGTCCGCGCTGATCTGCGGGCCATGCTCGGTATAGGCGGGGGTGACGGTCCGGAACCAGTCTCCGGTCAGTTTCAGGGTCTGCCCCGGAGACAGGAAGTGCGGCGCGGACCACTCCACCCCGCCGCGGTCGTCCGTCGCCGTCTGCGAGCCGAAGTTGGCGCTCAGCTTGCCGAAGTAGGTCAGCGTGTCCGCCCGGTGGAAGCGGTTGAAGTCCGACCAGCGGATGTCGAAGTCGCCCCCCTCATTGGTTGAATAGCCCGCCGTGAAGTCGAGCGCATGCTTGGAGCGTTCGGCGAGATTGACGAGCACCGGCCGCAGCGCATCGGGCGACGCGTCGGATTTGGGCTCAAGGCTGACCGTCACGCTGTCATACACGCCGGTGTCCAAGAGGCGCCGCTCGAGCTCCGCGACCGACTTGGGCTGATAGACCTCCCCCAGCTTCCAGGGGGCCAGCTTGCGGATAAATTTCGGGGCGGTGCGGCCCTTGGCGCGGACGAGCTTCACTTCGCCGATGTGCACCAGCCCGCCGGGGTCGATGCGGAAGGTCGGCTTCATGCTGGTGTCGGCATGATCGACGACCACGTCCGGCGGCTCAGCCTTGGCGTCGGCGTAGCCGTGGTTCTCCAGCGCCGTGATGATCCGCCCCTGCGTCTCGACGACGTCCTCGGCCCGAGCTGATGCGCCCTGGCGGATCTCGATGGAGTCGAACGCCCCCTTCATCGCCTCTTCGTTGGGCGCGACGCCGATCCAGTCGATATTGATCGGACCGAAGTGGGTTCTGGGCCCCAGGGTGATGCGGATCACGCCCTGAGGATGGTCGCCCTCGGCGATGTCGGTCTCGATGGAATAGTCATAGAAGCCTTCGGAGCGGAGCAGGAGCTCGGCGGCGTCCTGCGCGTCACGGGCGCGGCGGCGAGCCTCGATCCGGGTCTGGGAGGGCTGGCGGCTCTCGCCCACCGCCCGCTCGATCTCTTCGCGGAGAAAGCGGTTTTCAACACCCTGGACAAGGGCCTTGTGCTCGGCAGCGGCAGGGCTGGAGGCGAGACCGGCGACAAGAAACGCAAATCCGCTGACGGCGGCGTAACGTCGAATTTGACTGCGCCCCGTCCTTGTCATCGATTGGTTGCGACTTTCCGTTTCGCCCGACCGCGTCTCTGTCGCCGTCTTGCGCCGAGGATCGCAAGTAAAGCGTTAACCGAGGGCGAAAACGTGACCGCCCGTGACAATCGTGTAAACGACGTCGCCTTGCGATGGAATGACCGACGCCCCGTTCCGGGCGATCGCCGCCTCAAGGTGCGTTCCGTCCTCAAGCCGAAGGTCGACCCGGCAGACCGGGCCGTTGCCGGCGATCCGCAGAACAGTCGCTGGAACAGCGTCCGGCGCAGGCTGTGCGCCAAGGTCGATGTGATGCGGACGTACATAGGCTTCAGCCGCCCCGTCACGCACCCCTGCTCCGGCTAAGGCCATCTCGCCTGCGCGGAAGCGGCCGCCCCTCACCTCGCCGACAAGCCGGTTGGCGTCCCCGACAAACCCGGCGACGAAGGCGGAAACCGGATGGTCATAGACCTCATTGGCCAAGCCGATCTGCTCGATCCGCCCGTCCCTTAAGACCGCGACCCGGTCGGCCAGCTCCAGCGCCTCCTCCTGATCGTGGGTGACGAACAAGGTGGTGACGCCGGTCGCCTCGTGGATCCGCCGAAGCTCCCGCCGCAGGGACTTGCGCACCGTAGCGTCGAGGGCGCCGAAGGGCTCGTCCAGCAACAAGACGCGCGGCTCGACCGCCAGCGCGCGGGCGAGCGCCACCCGCTGCCGTTGCCCGCCGGAGAGCTGCGCAGGCTTGCGCTCGCCCATGCCCTCTAGGGAAACCAGACGAAGCAGCGTCTCCACCCGACGACGTCGTTCCACCCCGCTCGGACGGCGGTGTCTCGGACGGACATCGAGGCCGAAGGCGATGTTCTGCGCGACGCTCATGTGCCGGAACAGGGCATAGTGCTGGAAGACGAAACCCACCCCCCGCTCCGCCGCAGCGGCGAAGGTGACGTCCGCGCCGCCGAACTCGACCCGCCCCGCTTCCGGAAACTCAAGGCCTGCAATCACGCGCAGCAGGGTCGTCTTGCCGGAGCCGGAAGGGCCCAGCAGCGCCATCAGCTCGCCGGGCCGCACCTCCAGGCTGACGGAGTTCAGCGCGGGGTAGCGGGCGAAGGACTTGACGATCTCGACCGCCCGCACCTCAAGCGGCGCAGAGCCTGTCTTCAACTCAGCCGACATGGGCGCGTCCCTCCGGCCAGACGAGATCAAGCATGGCCTTGGCCGCCAGGGTCGCCAGCGCGAGCAGGCACAGGAGGCCTGCGACCGCAAACGCGCCGACGAAATTATACTCGCTGTACAGGATCTCGACATGCAGCGGCATGGTCGTGGTGACGCCGCGGATGCGCCCCGACACGACCGACACGGCGCCGAACTCCCCCATCGCCCGGGCGTTGCAGAGGAGCACGCCATAGACGAGGCCCCAGCGCACGTTCGGCGCGGTCACCCGGAAGAAGGTGGCGAGGCCTGATGCGCCCAGCGACACCGCCGCCTCCTCCGCATCCACCCCTTGCGCCTCCATCAGCGGGATCAGCTCCCGCGCCACGAAGGGGAAGGTGACGAAGATGGTGGCGAGCACGATGCCGGGCGCGGCGAAGATGATGTGGATGTCGTGCGCCTCGAGCCACGGGCCGAGCCAGCCCTGCAGACCGAACACCAGCACATAGATCAGGCCCGCCACCACCGGCGACACCGAGAACGGCAGGTCGATCAGGCTGATCAACAGGCTCTTGCCCGCAAAGTCATGCTTGGCCACAGCCCAGCTTGCGCATACGCCGAAAACGAGATTGACGGGCACGGATATGGCGGCCGTGAGAAGCGTCAGCCGCACCGCCGCAAGCGCATCGGGCGCCGTGATGGCTTCGATCACGGGATCGAGCCCCTTCGACAGGGCGGTCAGGAACACCGTCGCCAGCGGGAGGACGATCATCACCCCCATGAACAGGGCGACCGCGAACAGCACGCCCGCACGCAGCCAGATGGGATCTTCTGAGGGGCGCAGGGTGCGGCTCATGCCTCCGAGCTCCGCCGCATCCAGCTTTGGCCGGTGTTGATCATCGCCAGCATGACAAAGCTGATCGCCAGCATGACGAGG
>CAIUZX010000430.1 GCA_903903715.1 uncultured Caulobacterales bacterium | reverse complement strand
GGCATCGGCGGCGGCGGCTCGATCATCACCGACCCGCGGGAGAGCTGGGAGCGGACCTTCAACGTCTGCTGGGGCGGGGTCTATATCTGCACGCGGGTGTTCCTGCCGCTGGTGATCAAGTCGACGGCCGGGCACATCACCAACACCTCCAGCGTCAATGGCTTCTACGCCTCCATCGGCCAGACGACGCCGCACACGGCCTATTCGGCAGCCAAGTTCGCGGTGAAGGGCTTTACCGAGGCCCTGATGACCGACCTCAAGGTCAACGCCCCGCACGTGAAGTGTTCAGTGGTCATGCCCGGCCACATCGGCACCGAGATCGTCGCCAACTCCCGCAAGGTGCTCTCGGGCCGCGAGGATGAGGACGACGGCGCGATGACCGCCGATGAGATCGCCAATGCGCGAGGCATGGTCCGCGCCAGAGGTCTCGACGATGCGCAGCTCACCGACGAGATGATCGCGGGTTTCGTCAAGATGATGGCCGACGGCTTCCGCGACAACGCCCCGATGACGGCGGCGGAGGCCTCGAAGGTAATCCTCGACGGCGTGCGCAACGAAAAGTGGCGGATCCTGGTCGGCGAGGACGCCCAGCGCCTCGACGTGTTCGTCCGCAACGACCCCGAGCACGCCTATGACGTGGACTTCTTTACCCTGTTCCCCTCCGCGACGGGGGTCACAGGTTAAGTCCCGGAGGGCCATGTTGCATCGGTTTTGCGAATGTCGCAGTCTGTCGGCAGTGAAAACCCTTGCTCCGACGAGACGAACATGACGCGCGCGCCCCGTTTGCCAGCCCTGCTGGCGTCAGTCGTCTCGCTGGCGGGAGCGGCGCTGACCTTCGCCGCCCCGCAGGCGTTCGCAGGCGAGGGATACTATCGCTTCCCGACCCTGACGGCGGACAAGTTGGTCTTCACCGCCGAGGGGGATCTCTGGTCCGTCCCGCTCGACGGGGGCGCGGCCGCCAGACTGACCTCCCACGCGGCGGAGGAGACCAGGGCGTCGGCCTCCCCCGACGGGAAGTGGATCGCCTTCGACGCCAGCTATGACGGCGCGCAGGAGGTCTATGTGATCCCCGTGACTGGCGGATCGCCGAAGCGCGTGACCTTCGACGGCGGCCCGGCGACGACGGTGGGCTGGACCCCGTCCGGAGAGGTGCTTTACGCCACCCAGAGCGCCAAGGGCCCGTCGGGCCAGCTGGTGATCAGCGCGGTGGACCCCGGCACGCTGGGGCGGCACACCTACCCCCTGGCCGAAGCCAATGACGCGGCCGTCTCGGCGGACGGGAAATGGCTCTTCTTCACCCGCTACGGTCGGAGCTACGTGCGCGACAACATGCGGTCCTACCGCGGCGGGATGATGTCGCGCATCTGGCGCTATGACCTCTCCGGCGCGCGTGAGGCGGAGGTCATCACGGCGGATGAGCCGGCCAATCTGCGTCGGCCGATGCTGTCGGGGGACAAGCTCTATGTCATCTCCGACAGCGACGGGTGCGACAATCTCTGGTCCATGGATCTCGACGGCAAGAACCGGCGCCAGCTCACCCACTTCAAGGACTACTGCATCGGCGCGGCCAGTCTCTCGAAGGGCCGGATCGCCTTCCAGCTGGGGGCGGACATCCACATCTTCACCCTGGCGGATCAGACTGACCGCAAGGTCGCCATCGATCTTGTCTCCGATTTCGACCAGACGCGCACGCACGTGGTCAAGACGCCCCTCGACGCCTTCGAGTCCGCAAGGTTCGCGCCGGACGGACGGCATGCGGTGGTGACGGCGCTCGGCCGTGTGGCGGTCATGGGCCCGAACGCGATGCGGCGAGTGGATATCGACCTGCCGCGGGACCTGCGCCCCCGCCTTGCGCAACTCAGCCCCGACGGCCGCACCGTCTACGCCGCCGTGTCCTCGGCGACGGGGACGGAGATCTGGCGGATGGCCGCGGACGGGTCGTCCGAACGCGCCCAGATCACCCATGACGACGCGGGGATTCGCACGGGCCTGTGGCTATCGCCCGACGGGAAGACGCTCGCACAGGCGACCCGCGACGGACGGCTGCTGCTCCTGAACATCGCAACCGGCGTGAATACGGAGGTCGAGAAGGCCCCGTCGCCGGACATTGACCACCTCGTCTGGTCGAAGGACGGGCGCTACCTCGCCTATGTCCGCTCCGGCGCCATCGTCGAGCGCAGCCAGGTGTTCCTGTACGAGCCGGCGACGGGCCAGCGCGCGACCGTCACCTCCGCCAAGTACACCTCCAGCCGCCCGACCTTCACCCCGGACGGCAAGTGGCTCTACTTCCTCTCCGACCGGGCGCTCACGGCGCAGAAGGGCTCGCCTTGGGGCGATCGCAACCTCGGACCCGCCTTTGATCATCGCACGCGGGTCTACGCCGTGGCGCTGCAGAACGGCCTGCGCTTCCCTTATCTGGCGGCGGATGAGCTTTCCGATGCGTCCAAGGCGCCCAAGGATCCGGAGGCGGACGGGGAGGACAAGCCCAAAGCAAAGCCGGCGCTCGACGCCAAGGCCAAACCCAAGGCCCCGGCGCCCGCGATCGACTGGGCGAACCTGTCGCAGCGCCTGTACGTCGCGCCGGTGGACGCCGGAAACTACAGCGCCCTCGCCACGGACGGAAAGCGGCTCTATCTCCTCGCCGACGCCGAGGAAGAAAAACCCGGGACGATTGTGACCTTCGACATCAAGAACGACGGCGAAAAGGTCTCCGTTTATCTTGGCAACGTGGAGTCCTTCGAGCTCTCGGCCGACGGGTCGAAGATCTTCGTGCGGCGCGGGGGCAAGGGGGGCAAGACGGGCCAGTTGCAGATCCTGCCGACCGACAGGAAGCTCGCCCCCGACTTCGACTTCGCCAAGGCGACGCTGCACGCAGGCGAATGGTCCGTGGAGGTCGATCCGAAGCTTCAGTGGCGGCAGATGTTCAGCGACGCCTGGCTGATGCACAAGGAATACTTCTACGACAGCCGCATGCGCGGCGTCGACTGGACCGCCGTGCGCGCCAAGTACGCGCCGCTGGTCGACCGGGTCACGGAGCGGGACGAGCTGAACGACGTGCTTGGCCAGATGATCGCCGAGCTCGGAACCCTCCACTCCCAGGTGGCCAGGGGAGAGCTGCGCAAGGCCCACGACGGGTCGGAGCCCGGTTTTCTGGGGGCGGATCTGCAAAGGGAGGCGGACAGCTATCGCGTCGCCCACATCTATCGCAGCGATCCCGAACTGCCCGACGAACGCGCGCCCCTCGCACGGCCCGAGGTCGATGTAGAGGAAGGCGACCTGATCACCTCGGTCAATGGCCGGACGGTCGCGGGCGTTCCCGACATCGCCCTCCTCCTCGCCAACCAGGCCAGGAATCAGGTCCTGCTGACGCTCAACCGCAAGGGGCGGACGGTGAAGACCGTGGTCGTCGCCATTGACGGCAAGACCAACGCCGCCCTGCGCTACGGCGACTGGGAAGAGAACCGCCGCCGGCGCGTGGAGACCGCCTCCGGCGGGAAGATCGGCTATCTCCATCTGCGGGCCATGGGCGGGGAGGATATCGCCGCCTTCGCCCGGGAGTTCTATGCGCAGTACGAAAAGGACGGCCTGATCATCGACGTGCGTCGCAACAACGGCGGCAGCATCGACAGCTGGATCATCGAAAAGCTGCTCCGCCGCACCTGGGCCTTCTGGGCGCCGCGAAACGCAAGCGTGCACTTCACCAACATGCAGCAGACCTTCCGCGGACATCTCGTGGTGCTGGTGGATGAGCGCACCTACTCCGACGGGGAAACCTTCGCTGCAGGGATCAAGGCCCTGCATCTGGCGCCCCTGATCGGCCGCCGGACGGCGGGCGCCGGCGTGTGGCTCGACGACGACAACCCCCTGGTCGACAACGGTCGCGCCCGCGTGGCGGAGCTTGGTCAGTACGCCCTCGCTGACGGCGCCCAGCTCGTCGAAGGCAAGGGCGTGACGCCGGATATCGAGATCGACAATCCGCCGCACGCCACCTTCCTCGGCGGGGACGCCCAGCTCGAAAAGGCCCTCGCCGTCCTGCAGGAGCAGCTCAAGGCCGACCCCGTCAAACCGTACTGAGGCGGGTCGGGGGCGCCGTCCATAGCGGAACCGGCGCTGGGCGATGTCTAAAGCCTGGTCGGGCGCCTTGCCGGTGACGCGGTAGACCAGCCGGTCCGCATCGCCCCAAAGAAAAAGGCCGAGGCCCTTGGAGCCTCGGCCTTCCGAGTGGTCATGTCCGCCGGAGCGGTTTGCTGATCTTTTATCATCCGTGAACGTCCCCGCCCACGAACCCGAAGATCCGCCTCATGTGCTCAACGCCTCCGCTGGCGATGACGACGCTTGACCCCATCACCACCACCGTCAGCAGGATCGAGATCACCGCCGTCCGCACTTCTGCGCGGTACTGCCGGTCCCGAAATTCGATACCGGCGTTGAAGTGCTCCCGGAATCCCAGGTGCCGGTACCGCTCCATCTCCCGCTCCTCTTTTTCGTGCATCAAGCGACCAATCCTTTCAATCAAACTGTCAAAGTCCATGTGATGCCTCCATTCATCGCGTTTGTGCGATGACGTGATTTATAGCAATAAAATGCGTTAACACAATCGACATGATAAATATGTGTGATCACAAACCCGTGCGTCCCGCTTGAGGCAAAAAAAAACGGGCGATGGGGTCGCCCGCGTGTCGAGGTGTCGTGTGTTTGCGACCGGCGTCAGGCGCATCGCCCGATCCTCGGCAAGGGAGGTGGATCGTCCCACCATCGGACCCAGGGTTTGCGACCTTCGGCGATTTCGAGGAGGTGCTGCCGGCTGGACTCCCGTTTGTGACCGGTCAGGTACCATTCCCCGTCCAGAAACACGCGGCTGCTCCGTCTCCAGGCCAGTCCGCCCGGATTGCTCGCCCCGAGCAGATGCCAGGCGCCGTCCCGCACGGCCTGGGGCTGGACGAGGCCCAGAAGCGGCTCTTCCCGCCAGTTGCGGACGTGATGATGATGCCTGTGGAAATCGATTGTGGACTTCAGTCGCGGAATGAGCGGGTAGAGCTGCGAGGCGGGACGGAACTCCACCCCCAGCTTTTCCGCCGCCCGCTGGCAGGCCTGGTTGGAGGGGCGGCAGGCGAGGACAATTCCTTCGATCTTGTCATTGGACATCAGATGCACGACCAGCGCCGCCGACGCCGCCAGGCGCGCCAGTTCCCGCCCGCGAAACGCGGTGTCCACAGCCGTATAGGCCAGCTCGAAGGCCGGATTGTCGTGGTCGCTGAGGACGCAGACGCACATGCCGATCAGACGTCGCGCGACCTCCGGCCCCTCATAGATCAGGATGAGTTCGCCGTACTTCATGTGCTTCATCAGGCTGACCTCGCCGCGCGCGATCAGATGCTGGTCGCCGTGCTGGGCGGCGAAGCTCTGGATCTCGTGGCAAAGCGCCGACATGTCACCGGTTTCCTGCGCGCTCACCACGCGCTTGAGCGTGAAGATGGGGTGCAGACTGACGACTCGCTCACCGTCTTGGCGCATCGAAGACATCGCAAACCTCCCTGGAAGCCTGGCATTCGACAATCGCGAAGATCGGGTGACGGTTTTCGGGCCGCATATCCGATCGCCAACGATTTGACCATAATCACGCCAAATAGGAGAATCGTCAATAATCGACTTTGATACAATTACGCATTATGTTGCGCTTTTGTGCGGACAGTCGTAAAGAACCGCAAATCAGGGAATTTCGGAGTTTGACGATGAGGGGTCCGTCCGGCGCCCGGCGCGAAGCCGCCAGCAAAGGTGACGATGCAGATTTGTCTTCGGAGCCGCCTGGCCGCCTTCTGCACCGGACATGGGTGGATGACCTCACCCGGACCGCGAACGATATCGATTTGTCGGACCGCCGGAATTTCCATCACATGATGTGGCTCATCATGGCGCTGGGCGGCAACCAGACCGCGTTCGCCGAGCGGCACGGCTACCAGCCGACCACGGTGAGCCGCTGGGTCAACGGCGCGGTGGCCCCTCCGAAACTCCGCCGCCGCCCGATCATCCTGGACGCGATTGAGCATCTGCAGATCAATCTGAAGGAGGGGCTGGCCGTTCCCCTGAAGGACTTCACGGACGAGGACACGCAGGGCGCCGCGAAGGTGCACGCCGGGCGGCCCGTCAGACGGCCGTATCCCGTAGCCTGACGGGGCGGCGCGGCCGCAGAACAGAGCCCAGCCCCTTCAAATCATCCCTACCCCGCGCCACGAAGGTCGTGGCTTTCGCGGCTGAGTTCCGGGGCGGTCAGCGCGTCGATGGTCTCGAGGAGCTCGGCGAACTGGATCGGCTTGGACACGCACGCGTCCATGCCCGCCGCGCGGTACTCATAGAGCTGGTGCGACATGACATTGGCGGTCAGCGCGATGATCGGTACGGGCGCCCGGCCGACGGCGGCCTCGTGCCGGCGGATCTCCCGCGTGGCGGCGACCCCGTCGAGCACCGGCATCTGGATGTCCATCAGGACAAGGTCGAAGGCCTGGGCGGCGCACGCCTCCACGGCGGCGCGGCCGTCCGGCACGATCACCGGCTCGATGCCCAGCTGCTGCAGAAGGGTGCGCAGGACGATCTGGTTCATCGAGTTGTCCTCGGCGGCGAGGATGCGCAAGGCCCCGCTGCAGGCGGACTCGATGGCCGCCTCCTCGGGCTGCGCCCTCCGGACGGGATCGTGGCGGTTGAGGGGCAATTCCACAGTGAAGCGGCTGCCGCATCCGGGCTCGGAGCTGAGGGAAATGCTCCCGCCGAGGGCGGAGCACAGCTCCCGACAGATGGCGAGGCCAAGGCCCGTGCCGCCGAAGCGGCGGGTGGCGGTGGAGTCGGCCTGGATGAAGCGCTCGAACAGGCGCTCCTGATCGGCCGGCGCGACGCCGATACCGGTATCTTCCACTGACAGACGCACGCCGCGGGCGAGCGCTTCGGCGCTCACGCGGACATGGCCCTGTGAAGTGAATTTGACGGCGTTGGAGACGAGGTTGGTCAGGATCTGACGGATCCTCACCGCATCGCCCACATAGTCTCCCGACACGTCCGGACTGATGTCGCAGGTCAGGGAAAGACCCTTGCCCGCGGCGATCTGGGAGAAGGCGTCGCGGACGTCGGCGACCACCTCCTCAAGGCGGAAGGGCTCGAGCTCGATCTCCAGCTTGCCCGCCTCGATCTTCGACAAGTCCAGAATGTCGTTCAGAATGGCCAGCAGGGCCTGACCGGAGCGGCCGATCACCTCGATCTGCGACCGCTGGCGGTCCGACAGGTCGCCGCGCTCCAGCGCCGCCGCCATGCCCAGCACCCCGTTCAGCGGCGTGCGGATCTCGTGGCTCATCACCGCCAGGAACTCGCTCTTGGCGCGGTTGGCGGTCTCGGCGGCCTCTAAGGCGCGGGACTGGGCCTCCGCCGCGCGGCGGGCCTCGGTGACATCGACCAGCGTGACGAGACAGGTCTCCCAGGGGCGGCGCGTCCCCGTCACGGCGTGGATCCGCAGGCTGACCTCCCGCACCTCGCCGGAGGGGGTGTGCAGCCGACACTCGAAGGCGGGCAGCCCGTCGCCGATCCGCGCGCGGCTCAACGCCTCGGTGAGTCCGGCCAGGCAGGTTTCGTCGAACAGGCGGTTGAGGGCTGCGCTGTCGGCGAGCCGCTCCCCCGCCAGCTCCTGCATGGCGAGGTTCATCTCCTTCAGTCGGACGCGGCCGAGCAGGTCCCCGGTCGTCGCAGCGCCGCCCAGGAGGGAGCGCACCAGCGCCGCAGGATCCTTCAGGAGGGTCGAGGAAATGGCGGCGCTCAGGTCGGAGGCGTCGATGCAGACCTGCGGCAGCGGGCTCTGCTCGAACAGCATGCGCCAGCGGGCCTCGGCGTCCTGGCGGGCCTTTTCCTCATCCCGAAGCACATTGGCAAGCTTGAGGAAGGTCGCAAACACCATGGTCGCGGCCAGGCCCAGCACCATCATGTCCGCGACCGACATGACGTAGCCGAAGCGGCTGACCGCCAGCGGCCCGCCTACGAGGCAGACCAGCGACACCGCCCCGATGCTGATGCGCGTCTCCACGGGCGCGCCCCGCGTCATGAGCGTGTTGTTGAGGCCGACGCCGCACAGCACCAGCGCTGCGCCCACCTCGGTGACGAAGCTGTCGCGGATGAGTAGGACGATTCCGATCGAGGCGAAGACGCCGTTGGACAGGAACATCGCTGCGCGGGCCAACACCAGGGCCGCGCGGGAGCCCGGGCGCTTCAGCACCTGCGCGAACAGGCCGGAGTCGAGCGCCAGCGACAATATGATCAGCGCCAGCCACGCGCCGACCCACATAGAACGTGTGGCCGCATAAGCCAGCAAAGCGATCAGCGCGGCCTGTCCCAGGCGGATGTGGAGGGCTTCAGCCCGCCACCGCGCGACCCGCATTTCCGCCGAATTCATATTCATTCGCCGCTTTTCCACCCTGTCGGGCGACCCGGACCTCCGGACCTCGCCCATTGAGCGTAAACACGGTTAACACTTACTGTGTTTTCGAGTCACTAGTGGCGATTTGAACTGAACAATGAAATCGCTTCATTCAGCTCTTCAAGCAATTCAGACGTTGAGCGGCCGTTGTGGACGCATCCAGATCAGGGCGAAAAGGGCCATGGCGGCGATGGCGGCGAAGAGATCAAAAGCGGGGGTGAGGCCCCCCGAAGCGTCCTTCACCAGCCCACCGATCACCGGCCCGGCGGCGGCGAGGGTGGAGACGAGGCACATCCAGGCCATCAGCTCGAGGTTCCGCGATCGGCCGAACGCTTGCAGCAGCATGAGGGTGGTGGCCAGCGAGCTTGCGCCATATCCCGCCCCGACCGCGATCACGGCGAGGCTCGCCTCCCCCCACCCCTGCGCGCGGCCCAGCGCAAAGATGCCCACGGTGACCAGCGCCAGCGCGGCGATGGCCACCTTGCGCGGCGCCACCCGCTCCCCGATCAGACCTGCGCCTGCGCGGGCGAAGGCGTTGATCAGGGCCTGCAGGCTGAGAAGCCCCGCCGCCATGGCGGGAGTCAGGCCCCGGCCCGCCAGATGGGTGGCGGAGAGGCCGTTCAGCGAGGTCTCGCACAAGAGGTAGGCCGTGTAGGCGGCGGTGATGATCCAGAACTGCGGCGTGCGGAGCGCGGCCCCCACGCTCCAGTCCCCGGGGGCGAGCGCCGACTTGCCCTCACCCTCGTCACCTGCGTCCGCACTCGGATCCACGGCGAAGGCGGCGACCGCGCCCGTGACCGCCACGGCGACGGCCAGCATCAGCCAGTAGCCCCGCCAGCCCAGCGCCGCCCCGTGGATGAGGGTGAAGATCAGCGGCCCCGCCACCCCCCCCAGCGCGCCTGCGGTGTAATAGGCGCCGATGGCGGTGGACTTGTGGCTGAAGCTGCGGGTCAGCACATAGGCGCCCGGAATGATGGCGGTCAGGGAAAAGCCCGCGCCCATCATCACCGCGGCGGCCCAGAAGATCAGGGGCGCCGATGACGTCCCCGCCGTCAGGAACCCCGCCGCCATCAGCCCGGCGCCGCAATAGAGCGTCCGCCGCACGCCGAACCGGCGTACAAGGATGGCGGGCGCAAGGCTGGTGAGCCCGCAGCTCAGGGCCAGCAGGGTGTAGCCCAGCGCCGCCTCGCTCCAGGTCCAGTGCAGGCTCGCCACCATGTCCGGCAGGGCGACGCCCAGGGATGTGAACGTCCCCGCCGTGATCAGGAAGAAGAGGAGGCTAAGCGCCGCAAGCGACAGCCAAGCCCGTGGACCCGCCGCGCCGGGCGCATCAGCAGCGGGCGTTTGCGCCATCAGAAACTCCGCTTCAGGGACAGACGCCAGGTCCGGCCGACACCGGGCAGAGCCGCGACATTGGCGTAGACGTCGGCGACGGGGGTGAAGTAACGGGCGTCCGCCAGATTGTCGACATTGGCAGCGATTTTCC
>CAIUZX010000429.1 GCA_903903715.1 uncultured Caulobacterales bacterium | reverse complement strand
TTCATTACTATTAATGCGATTTAATCATAGAATGCGATATATACGGTCAGACGACGTTGTGAATATTTCAGGGCGACACAAAAGGAAACGCCGCCATCCTTGTGAGATGGCGGCGCCGAAGTTGGTCGTGTGGTGTCTGCTTTAGAAGGCGATCCGATATCGGCCGCCGGCCGTGTAGTTCATTGGCTTGAGAGCGGTCGCCTGCTGGTCATTGGCCTCGGCCCGCACGAACATCTGAATTTCCGCAGATTGCCGCGGCAGGGTCACGCCGTAGAGCGCTTCCGCCGAGAGAGGCCGCTTCTGCGTCGCCGCGCTGGTCGACTGGTCGATGAGACCGAGGTCACCCGTCAGGCGATCGACAACCGCGACCGTCTGGTAGTGGATGCGGCCGGAGTCCACCTGCATCGGCCGGTTCAGGGTCAGGCGCAGCCGGTCGGTGTTGGAGAACAGACCAAACTTGCTGAGCGCGATCTCTCCCGCCGAGCTGTTGATGCCGCCAGCGCCCGTGATCAGGCTCTGACCGCCCGCAGCGCGGGTGTTGGCCAGGGTGCCCGACGCGGTCAGGGTGACATCCGGCAGGACGTTCCAGTCGAAGCCGAGGGTCACACCCTTCGAGGTCGATCCGCCGCGCAGGTCGCCCTGGTTGAGGGACTGAACACCCAGAAGGCCGGTGTTTTCCCGCAGGACCGTCAGGGCCGTGTGGACCATGAGATTGCGGTGCACGCTGATGTCCGCGCCGATATGCTCGGCGTTGGCTTCATAAGCGCTGGCGCCGCTGGCCACGCCGGAGGTCATGCCGAAGGCGTTCGGGTCGCGAACGTCCCGGCGCTGGGTGATGCCGACGTTCAGCGCAACGCCGTTCATCAGCTGGGTGCGATAGTCGACGAACCCGCCGCCCGACGCCAGGCCCAGGAGCGGGTTGGCCCCGCCGCGGGTGACGTCATAGTCCTTGGCGCTGTCGAAGCCGTTCGAGCTGTCGAGCGCCGCGGCGCCGGAGCCGAAGCCCAGCCTGACCGTCGAGTTATGACCGATGAGGGCCATTTCCGTCCGGATCGGCATATTGCCCTGGCGGTAGCCGTAGGTCGGCGTGGCGTCCGTCATCTTCAGACGCACGTCCATGCCCATCATCTGGCCGGCTGGAACGCTCGTCTGCATGAAGCCCGTCATGCCGGCGTTGTGCACCGACGTGTTCGCGAAGGACGACTTCGCCCAGGCCGTCAGGCCAGAGGCCAGATAGTCCTCGAAGTACTGGCCCTGTCCGCCGACCCGCTGGCCGACAAGCGTCGACGCCACGGGGATCTGGAAGTCGCGATAGCGCTTGTTCAAGGTGGCGGTGTCGATGGCCGTCTTCTTGGCGGTGTCCGTATCTTTGCTCACGCCGGTTCCGCTCGGGGTGATCAGGTTCGCATTCGCATCGAAGTATTCAAACGCCGAGACAAAGAGGTTCGTCGAATTGAACGTCGTCTGCGCTCCACCCTTCACCGTGGCCTTCACCATGGCGATCGGCGTCCAGGTCGACGATGTTGTCCCGCTCACAGTTTGGGTCGTCTGGTAGAACAGGCTGTTATAGTCCAGAGGCGAATTCGCCGCTGTAATATTCAGCGCGCCCATGCCGTAGACCGGATCCGCAACCCCGC
>CAIUZX010000428.1 GCA_903903715.1 uncultured Caulobacterales bacterium | reverse complement strand
CATCATCGCGGGCCTGTCCGCCGGCGTCATTGTCGTGGAGGCGGAGCTGAAGTCCGGGTCCCTCATCACGGCGCGCCTCGCCTCAGAAATGGGGCGGGAAGTCTTCGCCGTGCCTGGCTCACCGCTCGACCCAAGGTCCCGAGGCGTCAATGATTTGCTGAGGCAAGGCGCGACCTTGTGCGAAGGCCTGGACGACATCGCCCGCGAACTCTCGCGACAAAGACTTATAGCCGAGCCTGAACGGGACCTGTTCAACGAAGGCCCCCTTGATGAAGACGCTTTGGCCAAAATATCTGAGCAACTGCGGCGCCGGTTGTTGGAACTCATCTCTGTCACCCCCGTCAGCCGAGACGAGCTCGTCCGAGCCAGCGGCGCCCCGGTTGGCGCAGTCCTTGCCGTTCTCGTCGAACTCCAGCTCGCCGGGCGGATCGAACTGCTGCAGGGCGGAATGGTCAGCGCGACGGATTAGATGAAGTCCCGTCAATCGGGTGCTGGTCTGACGCTTCCTGGATCGACTGAGCCAGCTCAAAATCACCCTGGCGTGCGGCAAGCTGGGACAATGCGCGCAGCATATCGTGGATGTAAGCCAGGATATCCTGCGGCGGCGCGTCTATATATGGACTGGGACGTTCCGACTCGCTCATGGGGTGGGCCTCGCAACCATTTGTAGTAAGTATATCGCTCACCACCTAGGAATGCAATCTACATGGTTGCGGTCGGACGATCTCGCGCCTATTGAGCGGTCAGGGTGACCTCGCCATTTGCGTCGCTCTCGCTTCACCGCCGCGCCCGCTCGTTTCGTTGCGGTCGCCCTGTCCCTCCAGTGCGCCAGGTCGAATGAACGTCGTCGTCGTCGAAAGTCCCGCAAAAGCCAAGACCATCAACAAGTATCTGGGCGCCGGATATACGGTCCTCGCGTCCTATGGACATGTGCGGGACCTGCCGTCCAAGGACGGCTCGGTGAAGCCCGACGAAGACTTCGCCATGGTCTGGGACACCGACCCCAAATCGAAGAAGCGTCTCTCTGACATCGCGGACGCGCTCAAAGGCGCCGACCGCCTGATCCTCGCGACCGACCCGGACCGCGAAGGCGAAGCCATTTCCTGGCACATCCTCGACGAGCTCAATCGAAAGAAGGCCGTCAAATCGATGGAGGTGCAGCGGGTGGTGTTCAACGCCATCACGAAGTCCGCCGTCGTCGAAGCGATGAAGAACCCCCGGCAGATCGATCAGGAACTGGTCGACGCCTATCTCGCCCGCCGCGCCCTCGACTATCTGGTGGGCTTCACCCTGTCTCCAGTCCTGTGGCGCAAGCTGCCCGGTGCACGGTCAGCAGGTCGCGTCCAGTCGGTTGCGCTGCGTCTGATCGTCGAGCGCGAACAGGAAATCGAGGCCTTTCGGTCTCAGGAGTACTGGACCGTCGACGCCGAGGTGACGGCGGGTTCCGCCCCCTTCACGGCGCGCCTCGTGACCTTTGACGGCAAGAAGCTCGGCAAGTTCGACCTGCCGGACGAAGCCACCGCCATGTCCGCGCGTAAAGCGGTGGAAAGCGGCGTCTTCACGATTACCTCCGTCGAGAAGAAGCCCGGCAGGCGTAGCCCGCCACCGCCATTCACGACCTCCACCCTCCAACAGGAAGCCGCACGAAAGCTCGGCTTTTCGGCGCAGCGCACCATGCAGGCGGCGCAAAAGCTTTATGAGGGCGTAGACGATAATGGCGGCCTGATCACCTATATGCGGACCGACGGGGTGCAGACGGCGCCGGAAGCGATCCAGGAAGCGCGCAAGGTCATCGGCGACCGCTTCGGCGCGGCCTATGTCCCGGACCAGCCGCGCATCTATAAGACCAAGGCGAAGAACGCGCAGGAAGCTCACGAGGCCATCCGCCCAACGAACCTCGCACGGCGTCCCGAACAGCTTCGGCTCGAAGGCGACCTTGGCCGGCTGTATGAGCTGATCTGGAAGCGCATGGCCGCCAGCCAGATGGAGTCCGCCAGGGTCGAGCGTACGACGATCGACATGCAGACTCAGGATACGAAGACCGGACTTCGGGCCACCGGCCAGGTAATCCAGTTCGACGGTTATCTCGCCGTCTATGAAGAAGGCCGCGACGATGCTGCAGAGGACGAGGACGGCGGTCGCCTGCCCGTCGTCAACGAAGGCGCGACGGCCACGGTTCAGACCGCAAAGGCAGACCAACACCACACCGAACCGCCGCCGCGTTATTCAGAGGCGAGCCTGGTCAAGAAGATGGAGGAGCTGGGGATCGGTCGCCCCTCCACCTACGCCTCGATCATCACCGTGTTGCGGGACCGCGGCTACGTGCAGATGGACAAGAACCGGTTTGTTCCGGACGACAAAGGACGCCTGCTCACCGCCTTCCTCGGTCAGTTTTTCCAGCGCTACATCGAATATGATTTCACGGCGGACCTCGAGGGCAAGCTCGACCTCGTCTCGAGCGGCGACATGGCCTGGAAGGACCTGTTGCGTGACTTCTGGAAAGAGTTCCACGCCGCCATTGAAGGCGTTGGCGATCTGCGGGTCACGCAGGTGCTCGATGCGCTCAACGAAACCCTCGGCGACTACATCTTCAAGCCGAAACCGGAAGGCGGCGATCCCCGGCTCTGCCCAACCTGTGGCGCGGGCCAGCTGAGCCTCAAGCTCGGCAAGTTCGGCGCCTTTGTGGGGTGCTCCAACTATCCGGAGTGTCGCTACACCCGCCAGCTCGGCGTCGGTGAGGGGGACGGCGAAGACGGCGCAACCGGAGACCGGGAGCTCGGCAAAGACCCGGTTACGGGCCAGTCCGTGCACCTTAAGATTGGTCGCTTTGGTCCTTATGTGGAAATGGCCACGGAGGACAAACCCAAGCGTTCGGGCCTGCCAAAGGGTTGGACACCGGCCTCCATCGACCTTGCCGCGGCCTTAAAGCTCCTCGCCCTGCCCCGTGATGTCGGAACCCACCCGGACGACGCCCAGCCGATCCTCGCCGGGCTTGGCCGCTATGGCCCTTACGTCCAGCACGGCGGAACCTATGCGAGCCTTGAATCGATCGAGGACGTGTTCGAGGTCGGCCTCAATCGCGCCGTGACGCTGCTGGCGGAAAAGCGCGCTGGCGGCGGTCGCCCGCAACGCGGACAGGCGACAGCCCTCGCGGAGCTCGGCGCCCACCCGCAGAACGGCGAGCCGGTTAAGGTTCTCTCCGGCCGGTATGGTCCCTACATCGCCTGCAACGGCGTCAACGCCAATGTGCCGAAGGACAAGGACCCCGCCGCGCTGACCATGGAAGAGGCCGTCGCGCTCCTGGCCGAACGTGAAGCCAAGGGTGGGGGCAAGACCAAGGGGAAAGCCAAACCCAAGGCTGCAGCTAAGGCCAAACCCAAGACGGCGGCGGCCAAGGCGAAATCTCCAGCAACCAAAGCCGCTGCGCCAAAGGCCAGGAAGCCCGCCGCGAAGAAGGCTGCGCCCAAGAGGCCCGCCAAGGCGTGAAGCGCCCCAGAAAACCCAGGCCAGACGCCTCCCGCGGCAAGCCCGCCCCTCGGCTTGCGCCGCCGACATCGACCGGGCTACCGGATCGCGGGACCCTCGCCGCCTTCGTGCAGGAGGCCGGTGAAACCGATGTCGGGGAAATCGCCAAGCACTTCGGCTTGAAAGGCGCAGACCGTCGGGCTCTGCGCCAGATGCTGAAGGACCTCGCAGCCTCGGGTGCGCT
>CAIUZX010000427.1 GCA_903903715.1 uncultured Caulobacterales bacterium | reverse complement strand
TTGCGTGCAATTCCGACGGCGGTGGGGCGTCGCCCAGGTCAAACCGGTTCTGAGCGGTGAGAAAATCGAGGGCGGCGATCGTCCCTTTTGAGCCCGCGCCCGGCGTATTCAGCTCCCGCGCCTTGTAGACGCCGGTCGCCATGAGAACGGCGTCGTGACGCGCCCGAAGTTCCGACAGGGTCGCGTCCCGGCCGAGCTCGAAGCCCATGCGGAATACGACGCCGCCCTCTGCTAGTCGTGCGGTGCGACGCGCGACGACGGACTTCTCGAGCTTGAACCCCGGAATGCCGTAGATCAGCAGCCCACCTGGGCGGTCGTAGCGGTCATAGACCGTGACGAGGTATCCCATTTCCCTGAGCCGCTCGGCTGCGGAAAGGCCTGCAGGGCCCGCGCCGATGATGCCGACGGACTGCGCCCGCTCGGTCAAGGGCCGCAGCGGCGCCACCCAGCCCTGTTCCCAGGCGGTGTCGGTGATGAATTTTTCGACGGCGCCGATCGTCACTGTTTCCCAACCCGCCTGTTCAATGACGCAGGCGCCTTCGCACAACCTGTCCTGAGGGCAGATGCGTCCGCAGATCTCGGGCATGGTCGACGTTGCGGCGGAGAGGGCGTAGGCGTCCTTGAGGCGCCCTTCAGCCGTCATCTTCAGCCAGTCCGGGATGTTGTTCTGCAACGGACACCCCGTTTGACAGAATGGAACGCCACACTGCGAGCAGCGCGACGCCTGTTTCTCGCCGGAGGGTGTGTCGAAATCCGGATAGATTTCCGCAAAATCCCGCGCCCGGACGTCAGCCGCGCGTTTCGGGGGCGTCGCGCGCGGCGTCGTGACAAATTTCAAAAGGCGTTCGGCCATGCTGAAGCGCTCCTGTCCAAAGGGGACGGTAAGGCCTCATAAGCTTAGACAAACGCCCGGAAAACCACATAGGCCCCAAAGGGGACTAAATAATCCCGCGCGCACTGAGTTTTGTGCGCCTGACTGGCAAAGAACAGGTTTTTAGTCCAATAAATAGACTATGTTGGTGCGGCCGCGCCGCGCGAGCCAAATTGTCCACCCGGACGGAACCGCCAGAGATAATCCGGAACAACCGATTCCACAGGCGTGGATTCAATGCCGAGATCTGAAAGCCCAAGGGCGCCTTTCGATACGACATTGTCGTCCCGCAGCATGCGCACCTGATCGGTGGTCAGCACCGGAGGAATCACGGGCGCAATGACCGTTTGAAGATCGCCAATTGACCCGATCAGTTCGGCCAGCGCCCAGGGAACTGGAAGCAACAAGGGGTTTCTATCCGTCTCCGAGCGGACGATCTCTAGCAGCCGCTTGAAACTGTAGACGCTGGGGCCTCCGAGTTCGAAGGTCTTGCCCTGGTGAGCAGGATTTTCCAGCGCGGCCAAGATGGCTTTGGCGACATCCGCGACGTAGACTGGCTGGAAGAGTGTCTTGCCGCCGCCGATCAAAGGCAGTGCCGGCGCTACAGCCGCCATTGCTGCAAATCGATTGAAGAAGTCGTCCTCGGGTCCGAAGACGATGGAGGGTCGCAGAACGGTCGCGGTCGGCACAGCCTTCAACACGGCCGCCTCGCCTTCCGCCTTTGCGCGGGCATATTTCGCCGGAGACGTCGCGGATGCGCCGATGGCGGAAACCTGGACGAACCGGTCGACGCCGGCTTTTGCCGCCGATATCGCGAGCGTCCTGGCGCCGTCCGCCTGAAGGGACTGGAATGTCTGGCGGCCGGTCTGGTAGAGCACGCCGACCAGGTTCACCACGCCCGTCGCGCCTTGCAGGGCGCGGTCTATGGACGCCTGATCGCGAATATTGGCCTGGAAGAGCTCGATCTGGCCGACATCGCCCATCACCTTTAGCTCAGGGATCAGATGCGGGCGGCGCACGGCCACCCGAATGCGATGGCCTTGCTTGGCGAGCGCTCTTACCGTGTGTCGACCGACAAAGCCGCCCCCGCCGAACACCGTCACCAGACTTTGCATGGCTTTCCTCGATCCTCACGATGATCGCAGACCAAACTGAATTCCGATTGATCTCCGTAATGGGCAGATAGCGGAAGGGAGGGGATGGCGCAACGCGAGCCGAACCGGGGGGAAGACAACTTCCGTCCGCGCGCATAGACTGAGCTCCATCAAGAGGGGTCAGGTCATGTCGCAAACTCGCATTTTTCTAATGAGCGCAATCGCAGTTG
>CAIUZX010000426.1 GCA_903903715.1 uncultured Caulobacterales bacterium | reverse complement strand
GCCATGATCTTCACCGCTTCGATCAGCTCATCCAGCGTCTGCGGCACGGGGCCGAGGAGCTGGGCCGACAGGATGGTCAGCATGCGCAGGTCGTGGGTCGTCCACATCACGCCCTTGGGCATGCCGGTGGTGCCGCCGGTATAGATGAACATCATGTCGTCGGGGCTGCGCTGAATGCCCAGAGGCGCGCCGTCGCCGGTCTCGCACAGGGTCTCGAAGCATTCCGCGCCATCGCCGCCTTCACCGACCTCGATGAACAGCTTCACCTTGGTCAGGCGGTCCTTGATCGTGTTGATGTGATGTCGGAACTCTTTCCCGTAAACCACGACCGTGGCGTCGGAATTGTCGAAGATGTAATAGACCTCTTCAGGCGTGTAGCGGTAGTTCACGTTCACGTGCACCAGCCGCGCCTTGAAGCAGGCGGCCAGCAGCTCACAGTATTCGGGCCGGTTGTGCATGTAGAAGGCGACCTTGTCGCCGAAGGCTGCGCCCCTGGCCAGGATTGCGCGCGCCAGGTTGTTGGAGCGGCGGGTCGCATCGCCCCAGGTTACGACTTTTGAGCCATGAATATAGGCGGGGGCGTCCGACGGAATGACGGAAGAGATGCCGTCAAGAATGTCGCCGTAATTCCACTGGAACATGCCGCTCAACTCCCTGGATCGTTTGTTATGGCGCCGACGGGTCGAGCCGCCGGACGTTGTGATTATGCTCAGACCTCGGCGCCGGACACAAACCCTTGTGCGACGGCCGCGTCCCGCCGCGCCCGCTCCGGGGCGCCGAGGAGTTGCCGGTTCAGGCCGATCCGCTTGAAGGCGTAGTGCAGGCCGAGGAGGTCGGTGATGCCGATGCCGCCGAACACTTCGGTGGAGGTGCGGGCCACGAACTGGCCGACATCCGCAAGGTGCGCCTTGGCGTGGGCCGCCGTCAGGGTGGCCTCCTCCGGCAGAGCGTCCTGGGCGTAGGCGGCGTACCAGACGAGGCTGCGGCAGGGCTCGAGCCTCGCCGCCATCTCGGCGCAGAGGTGCTTCACCGCCTGGAAGGAGCCGATGATCCGGCCGAACTGCTGGCGGGTCTTGGCGTACTCGACCGCCCGGTCCAGCATCCCCTGCGCCGCGCCAAGCGTGTCAGCGGCGATCAGGCAGCGGCCGACGTCGGTGAGGCGGCGAAGGCCTTGCGGACCCTTGGAAATCAAGGCGGCGGGCGTGTCGTGGAAGGAAAGCTCGCCCACCGAACGGGTCCGGTCGATGGTGGAAAGCGCGGTCTTCGTCAGGCCCTTCGCGTCCGCCGCCACGATGTGCAGGGCGCCTGAGTCGTCGGCGACGAGGAAGGCGTCCGCCCCGTTGGCGTCCAGCACGAAGAGGCTGCGGCCCGTAAGCGTCCCGCCCTTCGCGCTGACCCCGCCGTTCAGCCGCGCCCCGCTTGAGACTTCGGAGATGGCGAGGCCGAAGCGCGCTTCGGCGCCGGCGATCTTCGGCAGCCAGAGGGTCTGCAAAGCCTCGTCACCGCTCTCGGCCAGGGCGAGCGCCGTAAGGGCGCTCGCGATGAACGGGTAGGGGGCCGTGGCGCGGCCCAGCGCTTCGCTGGCGAGGGCGGCGTCGAGCACGGAAAGGCCAAGGCCGCCAAAGGCCTCCGGAACCAGCATGGCGGGCAGGCCAAGCTCATTCAGCGCCTGATCGACATCGGCGGCGCAGGGCGCGTCTTGATCCGCGATGGCGCGCAACCGCTCCATCGGCAGGACCCGGTCGAGGGTGCGGCCAAGGCTGTCCTGAAAGGCGGTCTGGTCGGAAGAAAGGGCGAAATCCATGGGGCGTTTCTCTCCTCAAGCCTTGGCGGGCTTGGGTTCGCGGGGCAGGCCAAGGCCATGCTCGGCGATGATGTTCTTCTGAATCTGCGCCGTGCCGCCGCCGATGATGAGGCCAAGATCGAACATGTAGCGATGCTGCCAGACCCCGCCGTCCCGGACGTGCGGGCCGTTGTGGTAGAGGACGCCGATCTCGCCCAGCGCATCGATGGCCAGCGCCGCGAGCTGGTGGTTCAGCTCGCACCCCTGCAGCTTGACGATCAGGCCGGCGAGCCCGGACGGCTCCTTCTTCTGCGACAGGGTCAGAAGGCGAAGGCCATGGGCCTGCATGGCGATCACGTCCGCCTGCAGCTTCATCAGCCGGTCGAGATAGAGCGGGTGGTCCATCAGCCGCTGGCCGTCGATCGTTTCGGTCTTGAAGATGTCGATGATGGCCTTCAGCCGGTTCATGGCCGCGTTCGGGTCCCCCAGCATGCCGCGCTCGTGCTTCAAGGTGGCGTTGGCGACGAACCAGCCCTGACCGCGCTCCCCCACGATCTGGTGGGTGGGCACGCGCACGTCGGTGAAGAAGACCTCGTTGAACTCGGCCTGACCGGTCATGGTCTTCAGGGGCCGCACCTCAATGCCGGGGGTCTTCATG
>CAIUZX010000425.1 GCA_903903715.1 uncultured Caulobacterales bacterium | reverse complement strand
TGACCTGCGGCGTCGACCCCCGTGTTCGGATAGATCGCATCCTCGATCCGATTGGCGCCGAGGCCGCCCATCGCCACCAGCGCACGCAGGCGGTAGTCCCCGCCATAGGCGCCGAGGTTGTTGGGCTGGAACCGCCAGGTTCCGCGCTTTTCCCCGACGGACAGCCCTGCGCCGCGATAGCTCATCAGAAGGTCAAGCTGCGCGCGCTTGATCGCCGTCTGTATCGCCGGGGGCAGGGCGGCGAGGTCGAAGGGCTTGCCCGGCTTGAAGCCGATCCGCGCCAGCCGCGCGAGGGCTGGCTGGTCGACATCGTGCGGCGGATAGAGGCCGGTCAGGCGTGCGGCCTCGGCAAAGAACGTGTCCGCCGGCATGGCGATGATCTGCCGGGCGACCGGGACCGTCCGATTGAACGCCGCGTCGACCTCAGTGGCGGGCGGGACGACGCTGGGGGTCAGGGTGACGCCCTGCTGCAGCGAGCGCACATGGGCGTAGTCCTTGGGGCCATTGGTCTGGATGCGCGCGATCAGCCAGACGAGATCCGTCGGCGCGCGGATCACCTCGACATCAGCGGGCGCTTTGCCCGTCCAGTGGCGGCTGACGATCATGAACTTGCCGCCCTGATCGCCCATGGTCCGCGTGCCGGGCACGGCGAAGACGTCCGTCCACATGTCCATCAGGGGCAGGAGGTAATAGCGGTCCATGCCGGGCTTCACCGCCAGCGTCACCGGCCCCTTGGCGACGTCGATCCAGGCGGTGGAATAGAGCGTGTCGAAGTTCGGCCGCACGATCTCGCGGAACTCGCCGGAGGGGAAGGCCTCGGCATGGGCGAAGCGATTGACGCCGGGCACCCGCGGCGCCGGACCGCCAGGCGCGTGCGTGGCCTGACCGCGGCGGGTCAGGTCCATGATCACGATCGGCATGAGCATCTCATAGCCTTCCCGCGCGATGGAGAAGGCCTCTTCCGGCGTGACCGCGGCAGGCGCCGTTTCCGCGGCGAAGGCGAGGGGCGGGGCGGCGCAAAGGCCCGCAGACGCGGCGAGGAGGAGGGCGGCGGCGAGGGCGGGTCTTGAGCGGGTCATGTCGTATCCAAGGTTCAATAAATCTAACTGCCATGCTCGCGCGTTCCGCGGACTTCGCCAAGCCATCTGACGCAATTTGGCGAAAACCGACTTCCTCACCGACGGAGAGCGCCTATGATCTCGGTTTGAGCTCTCGTCCATGTGAGTGTTTATGATGCGTCCTGTTCTCGGAGTGACCTGCTGCGCCCGCGCCATCGGGACGGAAACGGCGCAGGCCGTGATTCACCGCTATGTCACTGCGGCGACGAAGTATGCAGACGCCGCCGCGCTGCTGGTGCCGTCGCTGCCCGGCCTGATCACGGCGGAGGAGGCGGCCTCGCGCTTGGATGGCCTTTTGCTCACCGGCAGTCCGTCGAATATCGAGCCGCATCGCTACGGACAGCCGGACGCCCTCGATGCGGAAGGGCCCTACGATCCAGATCGGGACGAGATGACCCACGCGCTGATCCACGCCATGATCGCGCAGTCGAAGCCCGTGTTCGGCATCTGCCGGGGGCTACAGGAGATCAATGCGGCGTTCGGCGGCACCTTGCGCCGCGACTGCGCCACGCACCCGGATCTCCTGACCCATCACACGCCCAAGGAGGCGAGCTTCGACGAGATGTTCGATCTGCGCCATCCGGTGGTCCTGACCTCCGGCGGCTGGCTGTCAAACGCCTATGGCCGCAACGAGCTGTCGGTCTCGTCCGTGCATTTTCAGGGAGTGGATCGTCTGGGTGACGGGCTGACCGTCGAGGCGCGGGCGCCGGACGGGATGGTGGAGGCTGTGTCAGCCTCGCACAACGGCGCGATGGTGCTGGGCGTACAGTGGCATCCCGAATGGCATGTTGACCGCCATCCGGACAGTCAGGTCTATTTCCAGATCCTGGGGCGAGCCCTGCGCCGCCAACCCTTGAGCTGACGACGCAGGTTCGTTTCGGTTCAGAGCTTCTTCGGGATCATCGTCATCAGCTTCGCATAGCCGTGCACAAAGGCGGACGGCACGCGGACTGGCTCGGCCACGACGTGGATTTCCGGGAAGCGCAGGAGGATTTCCTCCCACAGGATGCGCAGTTGCAGCTCGGCTAGGCGATTGCCGACGCAGCGGTGGATGCCGAAGCCGAAGGACAGGTGATTGCGCGGACGCTCCCGGTCGATGATGTAGGCGTCCGGGTTCTCGATCACTTCGTCATCGCGGTTGCCGCTGGCGTACCACATGATGACCTTGTCACCCTTCTTGATGGTCTTGCCGCCGAACTCGACATCCCGCGTCGCGGTGCGGCGCATATGGGCCAGCGGCGTCTGCCAGCGGATCGTCTCCGACACCATGGCCGGGATCAGGCCCGGATTGGCGTTCAGCTTGGCGCGCTGGTCGGGGTTCTGGTGCATGCACAGAACGGAAGCGGACATGGAATTGCGGGTCGTGTCGTTGCCGCCAACGATCAGGAGGATCAGGTTCCCCAGATACTCCATGCGGTCCATATTGCGGGTCGCTTCGCCGTGGGCGAGCATCGAGATCAGGTCGCCCTTGGGCTCGGCGTTGATCCGCTCGTTCCACAGGCGCGTGAAGTAGTCCACGCACTCGAACAGGATCATCTTCCGCTCGGTTTCCGGATCGTCGGAGGTGAACAGCTCCGATTCCGGCGGCGCGGTGGCGACGTCCGACCAGAAGGTCAGCTTGCGCCGCTCCTCGAACGGGAAGTCGAACAGGGTGGCGAGCATCTGGGTGGTGAGCTCGATCGACACCCGGTCCACCCAGTCGAAGGGCTCGCCGACGGGGAGATTGTCGAGGGTGTTCTGGATCCGGCTGCGGATCAACGGCTCAAGCAGATGCAGGTTCTGCGGCGAGACGATCGGGCTGACCGTCTTGCGCTGAATGTCGTGCTTGGGCGGATCCATCGCGATGAACATCGGAAGCGTGAAGTCTTCTTCCGGGTCAAACAACGTGATCGACGGCTCGGACGAGAAGTCCTGATGGTTGGTGTCCACCGCCATGATGTCGTTGAACTTGGTGATC
>CAIUZX010000424.1 GCA_903903715.1 uncultured Caulobacterales bacterium | reverse complement strand
GTCATCTCTGGGACGGTCGTCGCGCGGACGGTCGTCTCTGGGTCGATCCTCCCGGGGACGATCATCTCTCGGGCGGTCGTCGCGATTGCGGTCGCGCGGCTCGTAGCGATCCCGATTCTGATTGGGGCTCTGGTTCCGGTCGCGGTTATCGCGGTTGTCTCGATTGTCCCGGGCGTAGCCGTCGCGGCCCTGGTCACGCTGTCCCTGATCGCGGGGCGCCTGGTCCCGATAGGCCTGCTCGCGGGGCGGCTGTTCGCGCGACATCTGGTCGCGCTGGCCGTCCGCTTCGCCTTCGCCGCCCTCGTCGACCCAAGTCGCGTCCTGATCGGTTTCCTCGTCGACGTCGATGTCAAAGCCCGAGGCGAACACGTCACGTCCGGTAATGTCAGAGGCCGGACGAGACGGCTGCAGAACTCTCAGCACCCTGAAGTAATGTTCGGCATGCTGCAGATAGTTCTCCGCCAGCACCCGGTCGCCGGCGGACGCTGCGTCCCGCGCGAGCTGGCAGTACTTGTCATAGACGTGCTGCGCATGGCCCCGGATCTTGACGCCATCCGGGCCGTTCGAATCAAAGGCGCGATTGACGTTCTGGGTGGGCTTGCCGTTCCCGCCGCCTCCGCCGCCGCTGCCGCGATTCCGGCCGCGTTGCCGTTTCATGCCTTTGAAGTCTCTCATTGCGCCTTGCCGTCAGTGAATCGGTCGATTTGCGGTTGCGGTTGGCTGGACGGGCAATCCGTCCACGCCGGCTTCGGCGGTAGACCTGCGCCTGCGCAAACAAACCCATGCGCGCCCAGATCTTAAGGTGGTCCGCCGGTCTCTAAAGCCCGCCCCATCATCGGCGTCCGACATCAACGGATCGGATCGCCGAGGAGGCATGGGCCTCTAGGCGTGTGGTGTTCCGGACAATTCCCTGATTCCGGGGACTTGAGAACACCAACGATTTGAGGGGTGACGAAGGTGATGTAGCGACTTGACCTTGGATTTCCAAGGACTTTCTTTCAGGTGCGTTTAAGGATCCGTGAACAGAACCGAACGTGCTAATCCGCAGCCTTGCGCCCACTGACCACACGGTCACGGCGCGCGAGGTCGGGATGGGTTTTCACCTCCACCGCTCCCGCCTCACGGAACAAGGCTTCGACCGCCGGCGACTGATCGTGGCCGATCTCCACGGCAAAGGGTTTCCCTGGACGCAAAAGCCTAAGGATTTCAGGGGCCAGTGCGCGATACGCATCGAGCCCGTCCGCCCCGCCATCAAGGGCCAGATGCGGGTCGTGATCCCGCACCTCGGGGTCGAGGACGGCGATGTCCGCACTCGGAATATAGGGCGGATTGGACACGACGAGGTCAAAACTCGACGGCGCGAGGCCATCGCCCCAGGAGGTGCGCAGAAAACTCGCCCGCCCTGAAAGCCCAAGATGGGCGGCATTATCCTTCGCCACCGCCAGCGCATCGAAGGACACATCGACGCCGACGCCCCGGGCCCTTGGCCGTTCGCTGAGAACCGCCAGGAGAATGGCGCCCGATCCGACGCCGAGATCGATCATGTCGAAGGCCTCGTGCTCCCCGAACCAGGGCAGCACGACGTCGAGGAGCGATTCGGTGTCCTGGCGCGGTGACAGGACCTGAGGGGAGATCGAAACCATGATCTTCCAGAACCCGACCTTGCCAACGATCCGGCTGACCGGCTCGCGCCTGCAGCGCCTTTCGATATAGCCATCGAGGGTCGCCATCTGTTCGTCGGTCAGTTCGCGGTAGGGATCGGTGACGATATCCGTGCGGGTCACCCCTGCAGCCGCCTCGAGCAACAGGCGCGCGTCCAGCACCGGGCTGTCGACGCGAGCGGCCTTGAGGGTGTCGCGGGCGCGGGTCCAGGCCGTCTTCAGGTCCATCAGTCCATCACCTCTACAGGTTGGCCAGGCTCTGCG
>CAIUZX010000423.1 GCA_903903715.1 uncultured Caulobacterales bacterium | reverse complement strand
TTCCAGCGTCGCGCGCGATTTGTTCGCATTACAGGCGCAGGTCTTCGCGAAAGTCATGTCCACGATGTACAAATTACCCGCGAAGCGCCCAACTATCCCACAAGGGCGTAAATACGGGAGAGACGTTCATGACGACTGCATTGACCCTGGTGGTCTGGTCCCTGATCCTGGCCTTTGTCCAGATCATCCTTTTCGATGTCGTGCGCACCGGCCAGTATGGGCTGAAGTGGAACACCGGGCCGCGGGACGAGGCCGTGCCCGAGATCAGCCCGATGGGCGGTCGTCTGAAGCGGGCGCAGGACAATCTGTTCGAGACCTTGCCGCTGTTCATCGCCGCCGTGTTGGTCGCTCATATCTCCGGGCGGGAGACCGACATGGTGACGCTGGGCGCCGAGATCTGGTTCGTGGCGCGGGTGGTCTATGTGCCGCTCTACGCCTTCGGCGTCCGTCAGATCCGGTCGCTGGTCTGGCTTGGAAGCATTGCGGGGCTTGGGATGATCATCGCCCCGCTCGTCATGCCGTGACGCCAGGGGCGCGGCTGGCGGCCGCGATCGAGGTTCTCGATCTCATTCGCCAGAGCCGCGCCCCTGCGGACGGCGTGCTGAAGGCCTGGGGGCGGGAGCACCGCTACGCAGGCTCCGGCGACCGCCGCGCAATTGCGGAGCGGGTCTACACCATTCTGCGCGCCCGCATCCGGCTCTCCCACCGGATGGGCGATGATACCGGTCGGGCCCTGATCCTCGGCGCACTGGCGGGTCTTGACCGACTGGACCTGGGCGAGATCGACGCCCTTTTTATCGGCGGGCATTGCCCAGAGCCGCTCAGCGACGCCGAGCGTGCGGCCCTGAGCACGCCGCCTTCACCGGCCCCCGACTGGGTTCAGGCGGGGGTTCCTGAATTCATAGCCCTGACCTTCCAGCGCCAGTTCGGCGCGAGCTGGGCGGACGAGGCGAGGGCGCTGATTGAGCCTCGCGCGCCGGTCGATCTTCGGGTCAACGGCCTGTGCGGCGGGGTCGACGGCGCCTTGCGCATGCTGGCGCTGGACAAGTTCGAAGCCGAGCGCACGCCCTGGTCCGCCTTCGGCCTTCGTCTGCCCCCCACAGCCGCCAGCGACGTGCAGACCCGCAAGGCCTACACCACCGGTTGGGTCGAGGTGCAGGACGAGGCGAGCCAGATCGCCGCCTTCCTCGCCGATGCGCGGCCCGGCGAGACGGTGATCGACTATTGCGCGGGGGCGGGGGGCAAGACCCTCGCCTTCGCCCAGACCATGCGGGCCAAGCGCGGCCATTCGGGTCGCCTGATCGCCTGCGACGTCACGCAGGCCCGGCTCTCGGCCCTGCCCGAGCGTCTCGCCCGCGCCGGAGGGGTGGCGGAGACCCGCGCCATCGGCCAGCAGGGGCGTAGGATGGACGATCTTGCGGGCAAGGCCGACCTTGTCTTCGTCGACGCGCCCTGCAGCGGCTCCGGCGTCTGGCGGCGTCACCCGGAAGGCGCCTGGCGGCTCGAGCCCTGCTCCGTCGCCCGTCTCGCAACGCTGCAGGGAGAGATCCTGAGCAGAGCCGCGCGTCTCGTCCGCCCCGGCGGGCGCCTCGCCTACGCCACCTGCTCGGTGCTGGACGCCGAGAACAGCGCCGTGGCGGACGCCTTCCTTGCCGCGCACCCCAACTTCGCGCCCGTTCCGATCACCTACGCCGCCGCCACGCCGAACCTGACCGACGCCGCCCGCGTGAAGCTTGGCGAGCTCGCCGACGGCCACCGGCTGCAGCTCACGCCGCACCGCTCCGGCACCGACGGTTTCTTCCTCGCCCTCTTCACCCGCCTGAACTGACGCCAAAAGCAAAAGGACCCGCCATGACCGCCGCCGCCCCCCGCCACCAGACTCTGCTGATCGTCGACTTCGGCAGCCAGGTGACCCAGCTCATCGCCCGCCGGGTGCGCGAGAGCGGCGTCTATTGCGAGATCCACCCCTA
>CAIUZX010000422.1 GCA_903903715.1 uncultured Caulobacterales bacterium | reverse complement strand
AGGCTTGCGCCGTCTCGCGACCAGCGAGAGGGCGGTTGATAAGGGCGCGGGGGCGGGCAAGTCAAGGGCTTGTTGCGGTCCGGAAGCGACCTCGTCCCGGCTCAGGGTTGCCCGACCCCGCGCCGACAGTCTAGAAGAGGCGAACGGCGCGATCGGAGACTCCATGGGCTACGCATTGATCTTCATCCTCAATTCGCTGATCGACCTCGTGGTCTTCGTCGTCATCGTCAACGCCATCGTGTCGTGGCTGGTGGCGTTCGACGTGCTGAATTTCCGCAATCCGCAGATTGCGCAGATCGTGCGCGGGCTTGACGCCGTCACCCGGCCGATCTTGGCGCCCATCCGGCGATTCGTTCCCACGCTGGGGGGAGTCGATATCAGTCCGGTGATCCTCTTCATATTGCTCCAGGCGATGAAGATTGTCATCGCGCGGACGCTTGAGCCGATCCTCGTCGGTCTGCTCGGATAGAGCGCGCCTTGCGCATCCACGTCCGTCTGTCGCCATCCTCGACGGTCGACCGGATCGAGGGCTGGGGGCGTGACGAAGAGGGGCGCGCCGTCCTGCTGGTGCGCGTGCGCGCCCGGCCCGTGGAGGGGGAGGCCAATGCGGCGCTGGAGGCGCTGCTGGCCAAGGCGCTCGGCCTGCCCAAGCGCTCGGTCGTCGTGGCGCGGGGCGGCCGCTCAAGGACCAAGGCGGTGGAAGCCGACGGCGTGACGACGGAGATGCTCGCCGAGCGGCTGGGGCGCGCGGACGCGGTCTGAGCCGTCGCATCGGCCATACCCACCGCGCCCGATTTGGTTTAAGCGGACACTATGACTGAACACAGCGCCTCCTTCGGCTTCAAGGACGTCGATCCCGCCGAGAAGCCCAACCTGGTCCGCGGGGTCTTCGACCGCGTGGCGGGCCGTTATGACCTGATGAACGACGTGATGAGCCTCGGCGTCCATCGCGTGTGGAAGGACATGTGCGCCGCGAGGCTCAATCCCCAGCCGGGGGAGCGGATCATCGACTGCGCCGGCGGCACCGGCGACATCGCCGAGCGGCTGGCCAAGCTCGCGCGCGCGGCGAAGCGTCGGCGCGGCGGACCCGACGCGGAGATCCTGATCGTCGACTACAACGCCGAAATGGTCGCCAAGGGCATGGCGAGGGGCCTGTCCCGCGAGATTGCGTGGAGCGTCGGGGACGCGCAGAACCTGCCTCTGCCTGACGCCAGTGCGGACGCCTATGTGATCAGTTTCGGCATCCGCAATGTCACGGACATTTCGCGCGCCTTGCGTGAAGCGCGGCGGGTGCTGAAGCCCGGCGGACGCTTCCTGTGCCTCGAGTTTTCCCGTCCGCCCGCCAGCGCGATCCGCGCGCTCTACGACGCCTACAGCTTCAAGGTGATCCCGGGAATGGGGCAGGTCGTGTCGGGCGATCGCGACAGCTATCAGTATCTGGTGGAGAGCATTCGCCGTTTCCCAAACCAGGACCGGTTCGCCGAGATGATGGGGGAGGCGGGCTTCAAGCGCTTCGGCTACACCAATCTCACCGGCGGCGTCGCAGCGCTGCACCACGGCTGGGCGCTCTGAGGCGCGGCGGGTGGCGATGACGCTCTCATCCTTCGGTCGCCTGATCGGCGCAGGCTGGGTGCTGATCCGGGCCGATGCGCTGGTTCCGCGGGAGCTCGCGCCCCTGCTTCCGCCGGAAGTGCGTTGGCCCGCCGCGGTCTTGCGCCTGCTCAGCGGTCCGCAGGCAAAGCGTGGCCGCCCGGGAGAGCGCCTGGCGCGGGCGTTTGAGCAACTCGGCCCTGCGGCGATCAAGCTAGGTCAGCTCCTCTCCACGCGAGCGGACGTCTTCGGCGACGAGATGGCGGCGGATCTCGCGCGCCTCAAGGATCAGCTGCCGCCCTTCGACGCGGCGCTGGCGCGGGCGGAGGTGGAGCGCGCGCTCGGCCGCCCGATCGACAACCTGTTCAAGGACTTCGGACCCGTGGTCGGCGCCGCCAGCCTCGCCCAGGCGCACCGCGCCACGCTGCTGGATGGGCGTGAGGTGGCGGTGAAGGTGCTCCGCCCGGGGATCGAGCGCCGGGTGGCCAAGGATATCGCCGCCATGACCCTCGCGGCGGGTCTCGCAGAACGGCTCGGCCCCACGGTCCGGCGCCTTGAGCCCAACGCTTTCGCCGCCGCCGTGACGCGGTCCATGGCGCTGGAGCTTGATCTGCGTCTCGAGGCCGCCGCCGCCAGCGAGATGGGCGAGATCATGGCCCGCGACGTCTACATGACTGCGCCGGCGGTGATCTGGGACGGTGTCGCCAAGCGGGTGCTGACGCTGGAGTGGGCGACGGGCACGCCTCTGTCGGGGGAGGCGGCCCTGTCGTTGCCCGGCCTCGACCGGCCGGCTTTAGCCAATAACGTCATTCGCGCGTTTCTGGCCCAGGCGCTGGACCACGGCCTGTTCCACGCGGACCTGCACGAGGGTAATCTGTTCGTCTCGGCGCCGGACCGGCTGATCGCCGTCGACTTCGGCATTGTCGGCCGCATCGGTCACAATGAGCGCCGGTTCCTCGCCGAGATCCTGTGGGGCTTCCTGCGTCGCGACTATCGCCGGGTCGCGGAAGTGCATTTCGAAGCGGGCTATGTGCCGCGTATGCAAAATGTCGACGACTTCGCCCAGGCGCTGCGGGCGGTGGGCGAGCCGATCTTCGGCCGCAAGGCCAAGGAGGTGTCGATGGGGCGCCTGCTCGGCCAGCTCTTCGAGATCACCGGCCTGTTCGACATGCATCTTCGGCCGGAGCTCGTGCTCCTGCAGAAGACCATGGTGACCGTGGAAGGCGTCGCGCGCCGGATCGATGCGGACAGCGATATCTGGGAGGCGGCGCGTCCGGTGGTCGAGCGTTGGATCCGGCGGGAGCTGTCGCCGAAGGCGCAGATCGAGCGGCATGTGACGCGCGCGATGCGCGTGCTGGAGCGGCTGGCCGAGCGGATCGAGGCGGGTGATCCGCCCGTCTCAGCGCCGCCCGCCGGCGGTGCGTCGGCGGGGCTGTGGCTCGGCGTCGGGCTCGCGGTCGGCCTCACGGCCGCCGCGCTGACCCTCACACTATTGCATCAGTAGCAGCGCTCGATCTCAACATAGCGGCGATAGTAGGAGTCCCACCGATAGTGGACCCGGCACTCGCCGACATAGCCGTAGTAGTAAGGGCCGTTGTAGTAGGCCGGCGGCGGCTCACGGTAGTAGACGGGCTGGGGCGGGGGCGCCGGGTGGCGGTCGCTCGAGGCGATGGCCGCGCCGATTGCAAGGCCCAAGATCCCGGCGCCGACCAGTACGCCTGCGTCCCGGTCGCGATGCCGGTCCCGGTCCCGGTCTCCGCGATCCCAGTCCCGTCGCTCGCCGCGATCATAGCGGTCGCCGCGCTCATAATTCCCGCCGCTCCAGTCGCGGCGATCGTCCCGGCCGCGGCGCTCGTCGGCGCTGGCGGCGGTGACGCCTGTGCCGAACGCGGAAGCAATGGTGAGCGCAGTCAAGGCGGCGGTAAGCACCTTTTTCATGATGACGGTCTCCTCGGGCCAGGCCCGCAGCGGAATGACGGCGCGCCGTTAACGTGGATCCGGTTTAGGAGTCTCAACATGAACTGAAGCTGAACGGAGAGGGATGGTCGAAATTGACGTCAACGTCAAAATCATTTTCCCCATCCAGACGCACAAAACCCGCCGTGGGGGATAAACACGGCGGGTTCGGCTGTCTTACGACAATTATGGAAGGCGTTTCCTCCCCGAAACGCCGGAGGGCCAAACGTCTGGGCGTTCGTAGACCTCACACATGAACAAAACGTCATAGTCGGCGGCGTGTCAATATCAATGGGTCAGGGTTTTGACGAAAATCTCAATGTGACCGCAGATTTCCTACCATTCGGTCAAAATAATTGACGAAAATGTCAAAAATGGGGGTTTGGCCCCGTTTTCCTCCCGAATTGACGGCTCCGGCCGCTGTTCAGAGTGATTGACGATTCGGGCATTTACGCTGGGTCAGGATTGCGCGAGGGCAAGGCGAGCCGCAAAATCCGCCCTAACATCCTCATCTTCAAAAGATGGACATTCGGCGGCGCCGCCGCTCAGGGAGGAGCTCGATCATGAAATTCACCTATTCGGACAGCCAGAAGCACTGGATCGATCGCGTCACGGCCTTCATGGAGGCTCATGTCTACCCGGCGGTCCCCGTCTATGAGGCGGAGATGAACGTGTCGGGCGCTGATCGCTGGAAGGTGATCCAGATCGTCGAGACTCTGAAGGCGAAGGCCAAGGCCGAAGGGCTCTGGAACATGTTCATGCCGCCGCATGCGGGGCATCCGAATCTGGACGACACGTTCCAGTTCGAGGGCGCCCAGCTGTCGAACCTCGAATACGCCAGCATCGCCGAGATCATGGGCCGGGTGGGTTTTGCGTCGGAGGTGTTCAACTGCTCCGCTCCCGACACCGGCAACATGGAGGTGCTGGAGCGCTACGGCACCCGCGAGCAGAAGGAGCAGTGGCTGCGCCCGCTGATGAATGGCGAGATCCGCTCGGCCTTTCTGATGACGGAGCCGGCGGTCGCCTCGTCTGACGCGACGAACATCGAGACCTCCATCGTCCGTGACGGCGATGAGTATGTCATCAACGGTCGCAAGTGGTGGTCTTCGGGTCTTGGCGATCCCCGCTGCAAAGTCGCCATCGTGATGGGCAAGACCGACCCGTCCGCCAAGTCCTACACCCAGCAGAGCCAGATCCTCGTGCCCCTCGACGCCAAGGGGATCGTGGTGGAGCGCATGCTGCCGGTATTCGGTTACGACGACGCCCCGCACGGCCATGCCGAGGTGCTGCTGAAGGACGTGCGCGTGCCGGTGGAGAACCTGTTGCTGGGCGAAGGGCGCGGCTTCGAGATCGCGCAGGGACGCCTTGGCCCCGGACGCATCCACCACTGCATGCGCACCATCGGCGCGGCGGAAGTGGCGCTGGAAAAGATGTGCCGCCGCCTGCTCACCCGCAAAGCGTTCGGCAAGCTGATCGCTGAGCATTCGGTGTGGGAGCAGCGCGTGGCGGAGGCGCGGACCGAGATCGAGATGTGCCGCCTTCTGTGCCTCAAGGCCGCCGACATGATGGACCGCGCCGGCAACAAGTCCGCGCGGCTCGAGATCGCCATGATCAAGGTCGCCGCGCCGAAGATGGCGCTCAAGGTGATCGACGACGCCATCCAGGCCTTCGGCGGCGCGGGCGTCACCTCGGACCCCGGCCTCGCCAAGCTCTATTCCGGCATCCGCACCCTTCGCCTGGCGGACGGTCCGGACGAGGTGCACAACCGCACCATCGCGCGGATGGAGCTGTCCAAGTACGGCGACGAGGCGGCCCGCACCCGTCAGGCCGACGAAGCCCGCCTGCACGTGCCGGGGATACGCTAACCGATTTCACGGCCTTGCCCGCAAGGGTGTCCTCAGCCTATAGGCGGGCATGGCCATCATCGGCGTTCTTGAGGCGATCTGGCGCCACCCGATCAAGGGCTTCACGTCCGAGGCGCTGGATCGCGTCCGGCTGACGGCGCGGGATGGCCTGCCCTTTGATCGGGTCTTTGCGGTGGAGAACGGCCCCTCCGGCTTCGACCCGCAAGCGCCGAAACACATATCGAAGATGAAGTTTGCCGTGCTCGCCGCGATGCCGAAGGTCGCCGGGGTGCGCACGCGTCTGGACGACGCCGCGGGCGTTCTGCACGCCTCCGCGCCCGGGCATGATCCCATATCTGTCAGGCTGAATGAGATTGAAGACGCGCAGGCCTTCGCAGACTGGCTGGCGGCGGTGCTGGGTGAGGACGCGAACGGGCCGCTTCGGGTGATCAACGCGCCAAAACACCGCTTTCTCGACGATCCGTCGGGCCAGATCTCCCTGACCAATCTTGAAAGTCTCAAGGTCCTGTCCGAGACGGCGGGCCTTGACCTTTCGCCTGCGCGCTTTCGCGGCAATATCGACGTGTCGGGCTGGCCCGCCTTTGCGGAGAACACGCTCGCGCCCGGCGCGCGGGTCCGGTTGGGTGGGGCGCTGGCGACGGTGGTCAAGCCCATCCAGCGCTGTATCGCCACCCATGTGAATCCGAAGACGGCGGAGCGGGACTTCGAACTCGTCACCGCGCTGATGGAACAGACCGGGAAAGCCAATCTGGGTGTCTATCTCCGCATCGAGACCGACGGCGACGTAGAGCCCGGTCAACGCGTAGAGGTCATGGACTGATGGACTTGAAGACGGCCTGGACCCGCGCCCGCGACACCCTCAAGGCCGCTCGCGTCGACAGCCCGGTGCTGGACGCGCGCCTGTTGCTCGAGGCGGCTGCAGGGGTGACCCGCACGGATATCGTTACCGATCCCTACCGCGAACTGACCGACGAACAGATGGCGACCCTCGATGGCTATATCGAAAGGCGCTGCAGGCGCGAGCCGGTCAGCCGGATCGTGGGCAAGGTCGGGTTCTGGAAGATCATGGTCTCGATCTCCCCTCAGGTCCTGTCACCGCGCCAGGACACCGAATCGCTCCTCGACGTCGTGCTGCCCTGGTTCGGGGAGCACGAGGCCTTCGACATGATCGATCTCGGCGT
>CAIUZX010000421.1 GCA_903903715.1 uncultured Caulobacterales bacterium | reverse complement strand
GGGCTCGACAAGACCCTCGCCCGGCTCAACGCGCCGCAGCCGAAGAAGCCCCCGGCGCCCACAGGCTCCAACGGTGTGGCGGTCGCGCCGTCCCGCTCCGCCGATGGGGCGACGCGCCTCCTCGTCAACTCGCACCAGCCCTATACCGGCCCTGTCGCCTGGTACGAGGCCGTGCTGGAGAGCGGGGAGGGGTGGCACGTCGCCGGCGGCTTCTTCCCCGGCTCGCCCTTCATGCTGCACGGCCACAACGCCCATCTCGGCTGGGCCAACACGGTCAACGCGCCGGCCCTGTCCGACGTCTACCGGCTGGAGCTCAATCCTGAGGACAAGAACGCCTACCGCCTTGACGGCGCCTGGCGGAAGCTGGAGACAGCGCCGGCGAAGCTGCGGATCAAGCTGTTCGGGCCGTTCTACATCACGGTCACGAAGGAGATGGCCTTCTCCGTCCATGGCCCAGTGCTGAAGACCGATCACGGCGCCTTTGCGGTGCGCTACGCCGGGCGGGACGAGGGGCGCCAGGCCCTGCAGTACTACCGCCTCGACAAGGCGAACACGCTCGCAGAGTGGCGCGCCGCCATGGCGCTGCAGCTCCTGCCCAGCATCAACTACCTCTACGCCGACGAGGCGGGGAACATCGGTTATGTCTATAACGGCCAGTTCCCGGCCCGTAAGGCCGCCGACGCCGAGCCGCAAAAGGAGCTGCCCGGCGACCGATCCGACCTGATCTGGACGTCGTACCTGCCCTTCGACCAGGTTCCGCAGATCTGGAACCCCCGCTGCGGCCTCGTGTTCAACTCCAACAACACACCGTTCGTCGCCACCGCCTGCGCCGACGACGGCCTCGACCCGAAGCGCATTCCGAAGTCCCTCGGCGTCCAGACCAACATGACCAACCGCGCCATGCGGGCGCAGGAGACGTACGGCGCCGATCCCTCCATCACGGCGGAGCGGTTTCGTCAGTACAAGTACGACCTGACCTATTCCGAACGCTCAAAGGTCGTGGCGCTGGTGCGCCAGCTTACCGCGATCGATCCGCACGGAGACGCGAGCCTCGCCGAGGCCCAGGGCGTGCTTCGGCGCTGGGACCTGAGGATGGACGTCCACAACCGCTCCGCCGCCCTGGTGGCGCTGACGACGGCGCCGTTCACCAGCGCCGAGTACAACAACGTCGCCCCGCCCGATCCCCTGACCAGCCTGCGCAAGGCGGCGGACGATCTGAAGCGCCACTTCGGCCGCCTCGATCCGGAGTGGGGGCAGGTGAACCGCATCCGTCGCGGCGCGGTGGATCTGGACATTGACGGCGGCCCGGACACCTATCGCTCGGTCTGGGGGCGGCCGCAGCCGGACGGCACGCTCACCGCCGACGCCGGAGACACCTACATCATGTTCGTGACCTGGGACCGGCAGGGGCGTCTGTCCTCGGAAAGCGTGCACCAGTTCGGGTCTGCGACCCTGGACGCCCGCTCGCCCCACTATGCGGACCAGACGCCGATGTTCGTGAACATGACGACAAAGCCCGTCTGGTTCACGGAAGAGCAGCTCAGAGGGCACATCCGCAGCGACTATGCGCCGGAAGGCGTCACACACTGAGGTTGCCGGGAGGACGCCGGGCGCTTAACCTTTGCGTCACGGAACTGTAGCGGCAATGTGTCGTAAGGGTCACACCACTAAGGTGGAATGTTACGAACCCTTCATCTTTCATTGACCAATCACCGGCCATAGAGCCCTTATTGGCCTAATTATGGCTGAAAGCCGTCGCCCGGGGTCGGTGAGCGGTTGGCCTTGATCTGGAGAGTAATGGCAACATGGCGTTCAAGCACGCATCCCAAACCTCGAGCGGCGTCGGCCGTCTGACCGCGGCTCTGGCCCGTTCGACCGCCCTGGTCGCACCGGCGCTCGCGCTGGCTGGTCTCATGGCCCCGATGGCGGCGCAAGCCGCTGACGCAAGCGCCAACGACGTGGCGGCCGTGGTCGTCACCGGTTCGCGCATCCCGCAGCCCAACCTGACCTCGATCAGCCCGGTTTCGGTGCTGTCGTCGGCGGACATCAAGGCGCAGGGCGCGACCCGCGTTGAAGACATCATCAACACCCTGCCTCAGGCGTTCGCGGCTCAGGGCGCGACGATCTCGAACGGCGCAACCGGCGGCGCGACCGTCAACCTCCGCGGCCTCGGCTGCGCGCGCACCCTGGTCCTGGTCGACGGCCGTCGCCTGATGGCCGGTGAGCCGGGTTCGTCCTGCGCCGACTTGAACTTCATCCCGAGCACCATGGTGGATCGCGTTGAAGTCGAAACGGGCGGCGCTTCGGCCGTGTACGGCGCCGACGCCGTCGCGGGCGTTGTGAACTTCGTGATGAAGAAGGACTTCGAAGGGGTCGCCCTCGACGCCCAGTACAACATCTACCAGCACGACAACGACAGCTCGATCGGCACGATCGTGAAGAACCGCGGCTTCGCACTTCCGAAGAACAGCGTGTCCGGCGGCCGCGGCTATGAAGTGTCCGCCATGATCGGCGCCAACGCGCCGGACGGCAAGGGCAACGTCACCGCCTACGCCACCTACCGTCAGATCAACTCGATGCTGCAGTCGGAACGCGATTTCTCGTCCTGTACGCTGGCGGAATCGGGTCAAACGACCTTCTCCTGCGGCGGTTCTTCGACCAGCTATCCGGGCCGTTTCGGCACGGCCGCAGGGTCCAAGACGATTGATCCGGCTACGGGCAACTTCCGCGCCTACAGCAGCGCCACGGACGCATATAACTTCGGCCCGCTGAACTACTTCCAGCGTCCGGATGAGCGTTACACCCTCGGCGCCTTTGGTCACTATCAGATCAACAAGGCCGCTGACGCCTACACCCAGCTGATGTTTGCGGACGACCACTCGGTCGGCCAGATCGCCCCCGGCGGCATTTTCTATGGCCCCCAGGCCGTGAACTGCGACAACCCGCTGCTCAACGCCTCTGAACTGGCGGCGATCTGCGGCGCGAACGCCGGCACTGCGACCAACGTCACGCTGAACATCGGTCGTCGTAACGTGGAAGGCGGCGGACGTCAGTCTGACTTCCGTCACACCTCCTACCGGATCGTGACCGGCCT
>CAIUZX010000420.1 GCA_903903715.1 uncultured Caulobacterales bacterium | reverse complement strand
TCCGGTGGTGGCCGAGGAAGAGGTCGCCGCCGGCCGGACGCCGGACGTGGGCGACGCCTTCTTTCTGGTCGATCCCCTCGACGGCACTAAGGAATTCATCCGCAAGGGGACCGACTTCACCGTCAATATCGGCCTGATCGAGCACGGCGCGCCCACCCTCGGCGTTGTCTATGCGCCGGCGCTTTCAAGGTTGTTTGTCGGCGATGTTTCGCGGAAGACCTGCTGGACTGCCGATGTTGCGCCAGGAGCGACGCTGGGGTTTGAGCGCCGGGCGATCCGGGTACGCACGCATGGCGAAGCGCTCTGCGTCGTCGCGTCCAAGTCCCACGACGTTCCGGCGACGGAAGCCTATCTCCAGGCCGTCGGCGCGAGGGCGCGGACCAGCATCGGCTCGTCGCTCAAGTTCGCGCTGCTGGCGGCGGGGGAGGCGGATCTCTATCCCAGACCCTCGCCGACCATGGAGTGGGACACAGCTGCGGGTGACGCCGTGCTGCGCGCAGCGGGGGGACGGGTGTTCGATCTCGACGGCGCGGTGTTCAGGTACGGCAAGCCGGGTTTCTTCAATCCGGGGTTCGTGGCGACCGCCACCTTCGACGCGCCGCCGCTGCGGCCCTTCTTCGACGCCGGGGGTGGACAGATTTCCTAAACCCCTCGCCAGAACTTTCTGTGCGAAATCCGTCGCCTGAGCGGGCATAGACCTCGCGCGACCGGCGTTGCGCCTCGCGCGCCGCGGTTTGTCAGGCTAAGGAGGGACACGTGACCTTGCGGGTCGACACGAGGATTGCGGAGCCTGATTTGGCCTTAGGTGACGAGACGGCTCTGAACGCGGCGCGGCTGACCCATCTGCAGCGCCTGGAAGCCGAAGCGATCCATATCTTCCGCGAGACGGTGGCCGAGTGCGAGCGGCCGGTGCTGATGTACTCCATCGGCAAGGACAGCCAGGCCCTTCTGCGCGTCGCCATCAAGGCCTTCTACCCCGCGCCCCTGCCGTTCCCGCTGCTGCACATCGACACGACCTGGAAGTTCCGGGAGATGATCCGCTTCCGTGATTCCTACACCAAGGAGCTGGGTCTGAAGCTCCTCGTGCACACCAATCCAGACGGACTGGCGGCGGGCGTCGGCCCCTTCACCCACGGCTCGGCCACCCATACCGACATCATGAAGACCCAGGCGCTGAAGCAGGCGCTCGATCTCCAAGGCTTTGACGCAGCCTTCGGCGGCGCGCGGCGGGACGAGGAGGCGAGCCGGGCCAAGGAGCGCATCATCTCCTTCCGCAACGCCGCCCACGCCTGGGAGCCCAAGGCCCAGCGGCCGGAGCTCTGGCGCCTCTACAACACGCGTCACCGGCGGGGAGAGTCCCTGCGGGTGTTCCCCCTGTCGAACTGGACCGAGCTCGATGTCTGGCAATACATCCAGCTCGAGAACATCCCGCTGCCGGACCTCTATTTCGCGGCGGAGCGGCCGGTCGTGGAGCGGGACGGCACGCTGATCATGGTCGACGACGACCGCATGCCGCTTGCGCCCGGCGAGACGCCGACCCTGCAGAAGGTGCGCTTCCGCACCCTCGGTTGCTATCCGCTGACTGGCGCGATCCTCAGTGACGCAAGCACGCTGGACGAGGTGATCGCGGAGATGACGACCTCGCGCATGTCTGAACGCCAGGGGCGGGTGATCGATCGGGACCAGTCCGCCTCCATGGAAAAGAAGAAGCGGGAAGGCTATTTCTGATGGCCGACGGCGGTTTGCACGGAAAAGGTCAGGTCGGCGGCGAGGCTTTGTCCCCGCAGAGGGACCTGCTCCGCTTCATCACCTGCGGCTCGGTGGACGACGGCAAGTCGACCCTGATCGGGCGGCTGCTCTACGACGCCGGCGCGCCGCCGCAGGATGAACTGGAGCGGCTGGAGCGGGACAGCCTGCGCAGCGGCTCCGCCGCCGGGCGTCTCGACTTCTCGCTCCTGGTCGACGGCCTCGCCGCCGAGCGGGAGCAGGGCATCACCATCGATGTCGCCTACCGCTACTTCGCGACAGACAAGCGCAAGTTCATCGTCGCCGACACCCCGGGCCACGAGCAGTACACCCGCAACATGGCCACCGGCGCCTCCACCGCAGAGGTCGCCGTGATCCTGATCGATGCGAGGAAGGGCGTGCTGACCCAGACGCGGCGGCACAGTTTCCTTGTCTCCCTGATGGGGATCCGCAAGGTCGTTCTGGCGGTGAACAAGATGGATCTGGTCGGCTATGATCAGGCCGTGTTCGACGCCATCGTCGCCGACTACCGCGCCTTCGCAGCGCCGCTCGGCTTTACGGAGATCCAGGCGATCCCCGTCTGCGCGCCGGACGGGGTCAATGTTGCGGCGAGAAGCACCTCGACGGACTGGTACGACGGTCCGACCCTGATCCAATATCTCGAAACCGTCCCCCTGACGGAGGCGTCCTTGAAGGCGCCCTTGCGCATGTCGGTGCAGGGGGCCGTGCGGCCGGATCCGGAGTTCCGCGGCGTGTCCGGCCTCATCACCTCGGGCCATGTTCAGCCGGGCGACACGGTGCGGGTCTGCCCTTCGGGGCGCACCACGACGGTCGCGCGCATCGTCACCTATGACGGAGATCTGCCCCTCGCCGTCGCCGGCCAGTCGGTGGTGCTGACCTTCGCGGACGAGGTGGATGCAAGCCGCGGGGACGTGATCGCCGCCGCGGACGCCCCGCCGCAGATCGCCGACACTGTGACCGCGACGCTGGTGTGGATGGACGATGCGCCGCTCGCGCTGAACCGCGACTATCTCCTCAAGCTCGGCGCCCGCACCGTGGCGGCGAAGGTGACCGACCTGCACCACCGGATCGATGTGAACACCCTCCAGCCCGTGGCGGCGGAGACGCTGGCGCTGAATGGAGTCGGGGAAGTGACCCTGCGCCTCGATCAGGCCGCGCCGTTCGATCCTTACGACGAGGCCCGGGACACCGGCGGTTTCATCCTGATCGACCGGCTGAGCAACGCGACCGCGGCGGCGGGGATGCTGCGGCAAGCGGTTCGTCGGGCGGATAACATCCACTGGCAGGCGCAGAGCGTCGACCGCTCCGCCCGGGCCCGCATGAAGGGCCAGCGGCCTGCGGTGCTGTGGCTGACGGGGCTGTCAGGGGCGGGCAAGTCGACCCTGGCCAACCGGATCGAGCTGCAGCTTCAGGCGACCGGCCGTCACACCTACATCCTTGACGGGGACAATGTCCGCCACGGGCTCAACAAGGACCTCGGCTTCACCGAGGCGGACCGGGTGGAGAACATCCGCCGGGTGGCGGAGGTGGCGCGGCTGATGGCCGATGCGGGGCTGATCGTGCTGGTCGCCTTCATCTCCCCCTTCCGCGCCGACCGCGATCTCGCCCGCAGCTTGATGCCCGCCGACGAGTTCATCGAGGTGCATGTCGACGCGCCGCTGGCGGTGGCGGAGGCGCGGGACCCCAAGGGGCTCTACCGCAAGGCAAGGGCGGGGGAGCTGAAGAACTTCACCGGCATCGACAGCCCCTATGAGCCGCCCCTGTCGCCGGAGGTCTATATCGACACGACGACGACCAGCCCCGACGATGCGGCGGCGCAGATCGTCCGCCTGATCGAGCAGCGCGGCCTGCCAGGTCTCGACGGCGACGGGATCTAGTCGGCGAATACGCCCGCGCGTTTCTCAAGGCTCGCCATAACCGCTTCCCGCTGATTGGGGGAGCCGATCAGCGCGCCCTGTTCCACCGACTCGGCCATCAGGATCTCCTTGGGCGAAGCGTCGGCGACGAGGGCGAACAGGCGCTTGGCGGCGCGGATGGCGTCGGGGTTGCGGCCTGCGATCTCGCGGGCGAAGGCCAGCGCCTCGGCTCTCGGATCTTCGCAGACGCGGGTGGCGATGCCAACGCGCACGGCCTCCTCGCCGTTCAGCACGCGGCCCGAATAGGTCAGCTCTCGCGCGAGATCATCCCGCACCAGACCGCGCAGCAGGACCATGCCCGCCATGTCGGGAATCAGGCCCCACTTGATCTCGAGGATCGACATCTTCACGTCGGCGGTGACGTAGCGCATGTCGGCGCCGAGGGAGATCTGGAAGCCGCCGCCGAGGGCGACCCCGTGCACAGCGGCGATCACAGGCACGGGGATTTCCCGCCAGACATAGGCCGCCTGCTGCGCCCGGTTGGCGCCGGCCGGGGTGCGGGGCGCATCCACCAGCCCGTCGCCGCCCCGCCGCTCGCCCGACGCCATCTTGGCGAAGTTGCCCATGTCGAGCCCGGCGCAGAAGCCGCGGCCTTCGCCGGACAGAACGACGGCGCGCAGGCCCGGCATGGTCTTGAGCGTCTCGCCCGTGTCGACCAGCGCCTGGAACATGGCGTCGTCCAGCGCGTTCATCTTGTCGGCGCGGGTCAGGCGGACGTCGGCGACGCCTCCTTCGAGGGTGACGGATATGCGGTCGGTCATGGCGGCGTCGTCCCGTGCTGTAAGCTTTGGCCCAGTTGAGCGCGCCTTGGCGGCTTCGTAAAGCGGCGCCCTTAGGTCAACTGAGCTTTGGGGACAAACAGCCATAGGCCAGCCAGCACCAGGGCGCAGACGCCGCCGGCCGTAAGAAAGGCGCTGGGCGGTCCGAAGGCGGACCAGAGGCCGCCCGCAGCGAGGCTGGCGATCAGGGTCGCGACCCCGCCCAGCAGATTGCTGAGCCCGAAGGCTGAACCCCGCAGCGCGGCAGGCGCGGCCCCGGCGGTGAGGGCGGCGAACAGGCCCTGAGTCAGCGCCATGTGCAGGCCCCACAGCGCCGCGCCGACGAAAAGCGCGACGATCCCGTGGCCGAGGCCCAGGATCAGGTCCGCCGCGATCAGGGTGATCAGCCCCGCGCTGAGCAGGCGTCGCGCGGACATCCTGTCGGCGAGCGCGCCCGCCGGGGCGGCGACGAGGGCGTAGACCAGGGTCATCACGATCATGACGGCGGGGGCGAAGGTGGGGCTCAGGCCGTCCGACTGTCCGCGCAGGACGAGGAACGCCTCCGAAAAGCGGGCCAGCGCAAAGGCCGTGGAGAGGGCCGTGATCCGCCAGTAGGGGGCGCCGAGGGCTTTCAGTTCCCCCAGTACGATGGGAGAGCGGGGCCGTGAGGGCGGCGCGGTCTGCTCCGGCTCCTTCACCGCAAGGGCGAGGACAAGGACGGCGACAAAGGCAGGGATGGCGGCGATGGCGAAGATCAGCCGCACGTTTCCGTGCGTCACCAGCATCAGTCCGATCGCGACGGCGGGGCCAAGGCAGGCGCCGACCGTGTCCATGGACTGGCGAAGGCCAAACGCCGCCCCGCGCTGGCCGGGCTCGGTCATGTCGGCGATCAGGGCGTCCCGCGGCGCGCCGCGAATGCCCTTGCCGATCCGGTCGGCGAAGCGGGCCAGCATCACCATCTCGACGGAGCGGGCGATGGGGAACAGGAATTTCGACACCGCCGCGAGGCCGTAGCCCACGATGGTCAGCATCTTGC
>CAIUZX010000419.1 GCA_903903715.1 uncultured Caulobacterales bacterium | reverse complement strand
TGGCTCGACATCAAGGATCTTGACGTCGACTGGTCGCCGCAGGAGCTGGCGGTGCGACGCCTGCACCTGCATCGCCTGGGCGCAGGCGTGGTGTCCGTGATCCGCGCCCCCGCCACAACCCCCCCGCCGCGGTCAGAGGCGTCCCAGCGCCCGCCGGTCTCCATCATCATCGATACTGCGAAGTTCCGCCTGGACTCGTCCCCCGCCATGACCCTGGTCCCGGGGCGCTGGACGGTTTCAGGCCGCACGCACATCCGGCGCCTCGGCGCGTCGGAGGGTGATTTCACGGTGGCGAGCCAGCTTCACGCCGGGGACGGCGTCGCGGTCCGCTTTCGCCTCGGGGACGACGACCGGCTGGAGCTGAAGGTCGACGGGTCGGAGCGGGCGGGGGGCGCCCTTTCCGGCGCCTTCGGCCTCGCCCCTGACAAGCCCATGCGGATACACGCCGCAGCCGACGGCGTCGCCAAGGGCGGCAAGCTTCGGGCCGGCCTGCAGTCCGGGGCGGACCAGGTGCTCGATGTCGATGCGAGCTGGGGCAAGGACGGCGGCGCCCTGACGGCCGTGGCGCGGCTCGACCTTTCCACCCACACCGCGATGTTCGCGAAAAGGATTGGCCCGGAGGCGAGAGTGACCGGCGTCAGCCGCCGCTTGAAGGGTGACCACTATCTGATCGACGGCAAGTTGACCGGCGCGATGGCCTCGCTGGTTGCTAACGGGCCGGTCAATGTGAAGACGCGCAAGGCCGAGGGCGTGATGGTGACGGCGGCGGTCGATGAGCTGTCCCGCTGGTGGGTGCCCGTGCCGCACATCGGTCCGACCCGCACGAAGGGGCTCGTCACCGGCGATCTCGACACCTTCGAGTATGTGGCCGACGCGACGGCGGAGAAGATCCAGCAGAACGACCTGAAGGTCGCGCGCACCTTTGGTCCGATGCGCTTCAGCCACGCCAATGGCGAATTCCGGATGGTCGCTGACCTGAAGTCCGAAGGCGTGAGCGGCGATGGTCTGTTGTGGACTCTACTGGGTCCAAAGCCCGTGGTGCATCTGGACGGCGGGCGCATCCGCGACGGCCGGTATCTGTTCCACAAGCTGACGATCCGGGGCTCGCACCTCGACGTTGACGGCGATGGCGGATGGACCTTGCTCGGGGCGCTCGACTTCAAGGGCAAGGCGGTGGCGCAGGGCGTGGGTCTGGGCCGCGCCGGGAAAGGCACCCTGACGGGGACGTGGGATGCGATCTGGCCGAAGGGCTCGGAGGACTGGTCCCTGAAGCTCGACGCTAAGGGGCAGGGCCTCGTGACCGGGGCGGCGGAGTTCGACCGGCTGATCGGTCAGTCGCCGGTGGTGTCGGCCCGCGCCAAGTGGACGGCGAGGGGGCTCGAAGTGGCTCAGGCGACGGCGAAGGGTGCGGCGATCGACGCCAGTCTGCACGGCCTCCTCAATCGAGAGGGCGCACTGGACATGGATCTCGACTGGAGCGCGAAAGGCCCCGCCTATATCGCCGGCCTCGAGATCGCCGGCGCGGCGCATGGAACCGGCAAGGTGTCCGGCGATGTCGCGAGCCCAAGAGCCGACCTCGAAGCGGATCTGACGTCGGTGGACCTTGGACAGCTCTCGGTCGCCCCCGCACGCCTCGCGGTGACCTTCATCAAGGCCGACCACGAGGTTGACGGCGCCGTCTCCGTGACGGGCAAGAGCACGTTCGGCGACGCCATCGGCAAGGCGGCGTTCCGCTTCACCGAAGGCGGTTTCGAGCTGCACGACCTCGTCGCCGACGCGGGCGGACTGAAGGTGTCCGGCGCCATGGCGTTCAAGGACGGGGCCATCATCTCGGCGGACGTGCAGGGGTCGGCGACCACCGGCGCCTTCCTGCGGCAAGGCCGGGCGACGGGCGCGCTGAGATTATCCGGCTCCGGAGAAAAGTCCGTGGCGGTGGTGACCCTGACGGGGGCCAATCTCGCCGCCGTGAACGGGCCCGGCGCGATCCGCCAGATCAAGCTCTCGGCCCGCGGCCCCCTCGACCGGCTGCCCTTCGATCTGACCGTCAACGGCAACGATCCCGTGGCGTGGGGTTTCCAGGGATCGGGCGTGTTCTCCCATCCCGCCGCGCCGGAGGTGACGCTGTCGGGCGTCGGCAAGATCCGCAAGGCCGAGTTCAAACTGCTGGAGCCCGCGCTGATCCGCTTTACCGAGCAGGACAAGGCCGTGCGGTTGAAGGCGCTCCTGTCCGGCGGGCAGGTGGAGCTCGACATGCGCGACGGTCCCACAGGCCTCACCGCCCGCGGCAAGATCGCAGGGGTCAGCCTGCAGGGCCTGACGGAAGACTATCTCGGCGTCGTCAGCGGGTCGCTCACCGCGACCGGCCTCGACGGCAAGCTCGGCGGCAAGATGGATGTGGCGCTGGCCAACGCCCGCAGCCGCGACGCGCCAGCGGACCAGACGATGAACGCCGCCCTCTCGGTCGACCTCACAGGTTCGCTCATGCGCCTTGCGGGCACGGCGAACAGCAGCGCGGGCCTGCAGGCCAGGCTCGATCTCGACCTGCCGGCCGAGGCGTCGGCGCGGCCCTTCCGCATCGCCATCGACCGAACCAAGCCCGTGACCGGCGCCTTCCGCGCGCAGGGAGAGCTTCGCCCGCTGTGGGACCTCCTCGCCGGCGGCGACCGGTCGCTATCCGGCGCCATCGCCGCGCAAGGCGCGCTGAGCGGCCCGCTCGCGCACCTCCGCGCCACGGGGGACGCGACCCTCTCCGGCGGCCAGTTCCGCGATGCGGCCACGGGTCTGTTGCTCAAGGACCTCTCCATCGCCGCCAAGTTCAACTCCGACGAGGTCGTCGTGCGGCAGATGCAGGGGACGGACGATCACGGCGGGCAGGTCAGCGGCGACGGCCGGGTCAGTCTGTCGGCGGACGGCGCCTCGACCCTCAAGCTCGTCCTCTCGAAGTTCCGGCTGTTCGACAATGAAATCGGCAAGGCCCAGGCCTCCGGCGCCCTGACCGTGACACGGGATGGGGAGGGGCACGCCAAGCTCGCGGGGGCCCTGACCGTCGACCGCGCCGACATCGCCGCCAATCCGCCCACCCCGACGGGCGTGACCCCGCTCGCTGTCCGCGAACTGCACCGCGAGGCCAAGGACGGGGAGGACGCGCCTCAGCCCCGCACCTCGCCGATCCAGGTGGCGTTCG
>CAIUZX010000418.1 GCA_903903715.1 uncultured Caulobacterales bacterium | reverse complement strand
CGCTCGGCGCGGCGTCGGCTGCGAAGCCGTGCGTGGCGAACCCGAGAGTCGCCGCCGAAACGCCAAGCGCAAGCATGCTGCGCAGACGCAATGCATCTGTCATATTATTTCTCCCGCCCCCGGGCGGCCCACTTACGGGGCTCTGCGCGGGGTGTTGTTCCTCGAGCGCCGCGTGCAACGGGGTCACCCCCATGACGTCAGACCGCAGCATGCCTGACGATGCCTTGTTTTGGGCACAAGCCCGGACAGTCTGTCAACATGGGCTTTTTGGCGGCGTCGGTATTTTTCGCTGAAATATAAGCGACTGTTGCCAATTCACGTCGGTATTGCGACGGTTCCGGACCCGCTCTTGGTAAATGCGCATCCAATTCTGGACGCTCTGGCTTGAATGCTGAAAAGATTGGCGATTGCGGTTCGAGAGCACAGTTCGTCCGCGACTCGGTCTTTACCTTGACGCGTTCAAAGCTTAGCTCACCCGCATGACCTCTTCCGCCGCCTCTTCATCCTCCGCCGCTCTGGTTCTGTTTTCCGGCGGTCAGGACTCCAGCGTGTGCCTTGCCTGGGCGCTGCAGCGCTTCGAGCGCGTGGAGACGGTGGGGTTCGACTACGGCCAGCGCCATCACGTCGAGATGACGGCGCGGCTCAAGCTTCGCGAAGGCCTGATCGCCGCCTTTCCGGAGTGGGCGCGGCGGATCGGCCAAGATCATGTCCTCGACCTCAAGGGCTTCGGCGCAGTGGCCGAATCGGCGCTGACCGCGGATCGGGAGATCGCGCTGCGGGAAGGGGCGCTGCCGACCACCTTTGTCCCCGGCCGCAATCTCGTCTTTCTGGTCTACGCCGCCGCGCTCGCCGACCGCCGGGACATTGACGTTTTGGTGGGCGGCATGGGGGAGGCGGACTACTCCGGCTATCCCGACTGTCGGCAGTCCACCCTCGACGCCCAGGTGAAGGCCCTGACCCTGGGGATCGAGCGGCCCTATCGCCTGGAAACGCCGCTGATGTTGCTGGACAAGGCGGGCATCTGGGCGCTGAGCCACGAGCTGGGCGGCGAAGCGCTGGTCCGGTTGATCGTGGAGGAGAGCCACACCTGCTATCGCGGCGACCGCAGCCACCTGCATCCGTGGGGCTATGGCTGCGGCGACTGTCCGGCGTGCGATCTGCGCGCGAAGGGCTATGACGCCTGGCGCGCCGCCTCATGAGCTATGCGGTCAAGGAGATCTTTCTCACCCTTCAGGCGAGGGCGGGCAGGCCGGTCGCGCCGCGGTTTTCTGCCGATTCGCCGGCTGCAATCTGTGGTCGGGCCGTGAGGCGGATCGGGCGACGGCCGTCTGCACCTTTTGCGACACGGACTTTGTGGGCGTCGACGGTCCCGGCGGCGGGCGATTCGATACGGCTAAGGCTCTGGCCGCCGCCTGTGCTGAGCAATGGGTCGGGGAGGGGCGGCGCCTCGTCGTGTGCACGGGCGGGGAGCCGCTGCTGCAACTCGATGACGCAGCGATCGCGGCGCTGCATGCGGAAGGGTTCGAAATTGCGGTGGAGACCAATGGCGTGATTGCGGCGCCTGAGGGGCTGGACTGGATCTGCGTCAGCCCGAAAGCTGACACGACGCTGGCGCAGACCTCAGGGCAGGAATTGAAGCTCGTCTATCCGCAGGCGCTGGCGCAGCCGGAGACCTTTGAAAAGCTCGACTTCGAGCGGTTCTACCTGCAGCCCATGGATGGACCGGACCGCGCCGCGAACACGGCGGCGGCGATCCGCTATTGTCTGGAACATCCGAAATGGCGGCTCAGCGTCCAGACACACAAGTATCTGGGCATCCCCTAATAGCCGCCTGACGACGCCTTAGGAGGCTTCGCGATTTCCGAAATGCATGTCCGCCAGCGCATCGAGGGTGGCGTAACGCGCGCTCTTGCGGGCGCGGATGTCGGCCTTTTCAGCCGCCTTGCGCTCCTTGCGTTCGTTGCGCTTGGACTCAAGAGCGGCCAGTTCCATGTCGGCCTTTTCCTTGACCGCGTTTTCCTTGGCCTGAAGCCGCGCCAGACGGAACGCCTCGCGCTCCTCGGCCTTCAGCTCCGCCCGTGTCTTGAGTTCGGTCGCCGTGACGGCGGGCTTGGGCTTGAATTTCGCCAGAGTGGCCTTTCGGGCCTCCGCCGCCGCTGAGAGGCGATCGTTGAAACCCGTCTTGATCTTGTCGCGCATGAAATCCTGAACGTCCGTGAAAGTGGCGTCCTTGTGCCAAATTTTCGGCCATTAAGCAATGACGAACACGGCAGGCCCAGACTTTCGCAGGATAATGCGGCGACCTACCAGATCTTCACGCGATCCGCCGGCGCCAGATAAAGCTTGTCGCCCGGCATCACGTCGAAGGCCGCATACCAGCCGTCCACGTTGCGCACGACCGCATTCACCCGCGCCTGACCCGGAGAATGAGGGTCGGTGTGCAGTTGCTGGCGCAAGGCCTCGTCCCGCGTCTTGGACCGCCAGATCTGGCCGTAGCCGAGGAAGAAGCGCTGATCGCCGGTGAACCCGTCGATGGTCGGCGCGGTCACGCCCTTCAGATGCGCGTGATAGGCGTCCAGCGCGACGTTGATCCCGCCGAGGTCGCCGATGTTCTCGCCCATGGTCAGCTTGCCGTTGATGTGCTCGCCGGGGATGGGTTCGATCGCGTCGTACTGCGCTCCAAGCTTCGCGGCCCGGGCGTTGAAGCGCTCCGCGTCTTCGGCGGTCCACCAGTCCTTCAGCACGCCGTCGCCGTCCGACTTGCGGCCCTGATCGTCGAAGCCGTGGCTGATCTCGTGCCCGATCACCGCGCCGATGGCGCCGTAATTCACCGCGGCGTCGGCCTTCGGATCGAAGAAGGGCGGCTGCAGGATCGCCGCGGGGAAGACGATCTCGTTGAACGCGCCGTTGTAGTAGGCGTTCACCGTCTGCGGCGTCATGCCCCATTCGCTGCGATCCACCGGCCCGTTCAGCCGGGCCAGATCCCGCCGCCATTCCGCCGCGTTCGAGCGCAGGACGTCGCCGACCAGATCGTCGCGCCGGATCTCCACCTCCGCATAGTCGCGGAACGTGTCCGGATAGCCGATCTTCACATGGAACTTGGCGAGTTTGGTCTGCGCCTGTGTCTTCGTCTCGGCGCTCATCCAGTCCAGCCGGTCGATCCGGGCGGCCAGCGCTGCGCGAAGATCGGCGACCAGACCTTCCATCTGGGTGCGGGAGGAGGCGGGGAAATACTTGGCCACATAGACCTTGCCGACCAGCTCTCCGAGCTCGGAGTTGACGACTGAGACGCCGCGCTTCCACCGCGCCTGCTGTTCCGGCTGCCCGTTCAGGACCTTGCTGCGGAATTCGAAGCGCGCCTCATCAAAGGCCTTCGGCAGATAGGGCGCCATGCCGTCCACGACGCCGAACGCCATCCAGGCCTTGAGCGTCGGCAGCGGGGTCTCGGCGAAGATGGCGGCCTTCTTCGGGAAGGCGGTCTTGTCCGACAGGATGATCCGGCCGACCTTGCCAAGGCCCGCCGCCTCAAGCTCGGGCGCAAACGCAAAGCCGGGCGCGAGGGCCGTCAGCTCCTCCGGCGTGACGGGGTTGTAGGTCTTGTCGCGGTTGCGGAATTCGGCGCGATCCCAGCTGGCGTCGGCCATGCGGGTCTCAAAGGCGACCACGTCCGCGGCCGCGGCCTCCGCATTCGCCCAGCCGGCGAGGCTGAGCATCTTGGCGACATAGGCCTGATACTTGACCTTCGTCTCGGCAAAGCTCGGCTTCAGGTAATAGTCCTTGTCCGGCAGGCCGATCCCGCCGGTGCCGGCATAGACCGCGTAATGGTCCGGGGCTTTGGAGTCCGCGCCGATGCGGAAACGGAACAGGGCGCGATGCGGGCTGTCCGGCGCGCCCATCAGCGCAGAGAGCGCCTCCCGCGACGGCGCGTCGGCGATGGCCTTCAACGGCGCGGAGATCGGGGCGGACCCCAGCTTCTCGATCCGCGCCGCATCCATGAACGCCGCATAGAGATCGCCGATCTTCATCGTGGACGGCGTCGGAGAGGTCGACGCGGCTTCGAGAATGCCGTGCACCTGCTCGTCGGAGCGAATGCGCAGGACATCGAAGCTGCCGAAGCGCGACCGGTCGGGCGGAATGGTCGCCGTGTCCTCGAAGTGTCCGTTCATGAAGCGATTGAAATCGTCGCCTGGCCGCGTGGCTTTATCACCGCCGCCGAGATCCACGCCGAAAGCGCCGAGCTGCGCCGCCGGAGGGCTGGCCGCGTGGGCTGCGGTCAGAGGAAGGCTGAAGGCGAGGGCGGCCGCGAGGGCGACGCGCATACGATCGGACTGCGACATGGAGCGACGAAACCTTACGCGACCGGGAGGAGGATACCGTTGGTCGCGCTTAGGTTAAGTCACCGGGGCGAGGGTGGGCAAGTCCTCGTTCGCGCGCCCGACCCTGCACGCCGGTATCGCCTTCAGCATGTCGCTCAGCCGATACCGGTTGAGCGCGTCCAGATAGGCGGCTGCGGCGTCGGCGATGGCG
>CAIUZX010000417.1 GCA_903903715.1 uncultured Caulobacterales bacterium | reverse complement strand
TCCGCCTGTTCGGCGAGACGCTCCGCGCGGCCAAGGACGATCTTGCGCGGCTCGTCACGCTCGAGGCCGGCAAGATCGTGTCGGAGGCGCAAGGCGAAGTTCAGGAAATGATCGACATCTGCGACTTCGCGGTCGGTCTGTCCCGCCAGCTCTACGGCCTGACCCTTTCCACCGAGCGGCCGAACCATCGGATGATGGAGACCTGGCACCCTCTGGGCGTCGTCGGCGTGATCAGCGCCTTCAACTTCCCGGTGGCGGTGTGGGCGTGGAATGCGGCGCTGGGGCTGGTCTGCGGCGATCCGGTGGTGTGGAAGCCGTCGGAGAAGACGCCGCTGACCGCCCTCGCCGTCCACGCCCTGATGCGCAAGGCGCTGACCGCCTTCGGCGACGCGCCGGAGGGGCTGGTGGGTCTCCTGCTGGGCGGTCGTGAGGTGGGGGAGGCGCTGGTCGCAGACCGCCGCGTGGCCCTTGTTTCCGCCACCGGCTCGACGGCCATGGGGCGCAAGGTGGGAACCGCGGTTGCGTCTCGGTTCGGCCGCTCCCTGCTGGAGCTTGGCGGCAACAACGCCGCCATCGTGACGCCGAGCGCGGACTTGAGCCTCACCGTGCGCGCCTGCGCCTTCGCCGCCATGGGCACGGCGGGCCAGAGGTGCACGACCCTGCGCCGCCTGATTGTGCATCGCTCCGTCGTCTCGCAGATGCTGGAGCCGCTGAAGTCCGCCTACGCCACCGTCTCGGTCGGCGATCCCAGGTCCCCCTACACCCTGATCGGCCCCCTGATCGACGGCGCGGCGGGGGAGGCGCACGCCACAGCGCTGGCCCGGGCGCGGGAGGAGGGCGGGCGCGTCCACGGCGGAGAGCGGCTGGCCCTGGGCGGGGAGAGGGCGGTCTATGTCCGGCCCGCCCTCGTCGAGATGGACGCCCAATCCCCGGTCGTGCGGCAGGAGACCTTCAGCCCCATCCTCTATGTCATGACCTACGAGCATCTCGACGAGGCCATCGCCCTGCAGAACGAGACCGACCACGGCCTGTCCTCGTCCATCTTCACCCGCGACCTGATCGAGGCGGAGCGGTTCCTGTCCGCCGCGGGCTCCGACTGCGGCATCGCCAATGTGAACATCGGCCCCTCCGGCGCGGAGATCGGCGGGGCGTTCGGCGGGGAGAAGGAGACCGGCGGCGGGCGGGAAAGCGGCTCGGACAGCTGGCGCGCCTACATGCGCCGGGCCACCAACACCATCAATTACGGCCTCACTGTCCCCCTCGCGCAGGGCGTGCGGTTCGAGATCTAGCGCAACGGTTGCGCCAAAAAAGGCATAAAAATCAAATGAAAACGCCGCGCAGCGAGGCGTGGCGTGACGAAAAAGCGCCGGACTTATCCCCGCCCTGCAGCTCTGGGTTACAATGCCTCGTCCCGTCGCTGGGGGGAGGCGATGATCACGCAGGGCCATCGGCGGCGGGACCGGTCTTGGACACTCGGGCGCATCAGATGGGTGCGAAAAGGAAAGAAAGGACCCCACCCCGACGAGAAGGGACCGAAAGACGGGCGAAGCCTCCGGCCGAACCTCTGAACGACCTATGTCTATGGAATACAAAAGGCCGGGGCGTTTCGCCCGCCTCCCCCGCTTATGACCCCTTCGCCGACGGAAATCGTCGGGCGTCGTCGGGACGGCGCGCCCTCCGCAGAACGGACGCTCACAAGGCGTGCCGAGGAGGGGCTGAGTGTACAGCGTCGCCAGAACGGGTCAGGATCGCAACCGACATCCGACGGAAAAGATACCATGACGGCCTATCTCGTTCTGGACTTCTCGATTTTGGATCTTCCTCGGTTTCTGCCGTACGCCGACGCCATTCCTGCATTTATCGAGAAGCATGGGGGGCGGTATATCGTTCGCGGCGTGGAGCCGACTGTCATGGAAGGGACCTGGTCGCCGGATCGGGTCGTCGTGCTGGAGTTTCCGTCGCAGGACCACGCCAAGGCTTTTCTCGCGGACCCCGACGCGCAGCCTCTGTTCGCCCTTCGCCATCGTACGACCAACAGCAAGCTGATCCTCGTGGAGGGCTGCGTCTAGGCCCGCTCCGGGTCGACATTTCGCGTTAGATCCAAGTCCTAAAGCCGCGGTGTAAGCCGCCCTCGAGCACCAAACCTCAGCCGCCCCGCAGCTCACCGCCGGTCGAGTTCGTGCTCGATGATGTAGACGAGGGCTTCTTCGGAGGACATCGGAGGCGCGTAGCCGAAGCCCTGGCCGTAGTGGCAGCCCGCGTCCTTCAGGGTCTGCGCCATCGCGGCGGTCTCGACGCCTTCGGCCACCACCTCGAGGTCGAAGTCCTGGGCCAGCGAGATGACCGAGCGCACAATCTTGGCCGAGCCCTCGTTGGCCGCCATGGTGCGGGTGAAATAACGGTCGATCTTCAGGCCGCTGATCGGCAGGCGGGCGAGCCAGGAGAGCGATGAGAAGCCCATGCCGAAGTCGTCCAGGCTCAAGGTCGCGCCCACCGCCTTCAGTTCCTTCAGGAGCTCGGCCGCCTGATCGGGGTCGCGCATGACCTCGCCTTCGGTGATCTCGAGCTTCAGCGCATTGGCGGGGAGCTTTTCGGAGGTGATGATCTCGCGCACCTCCTCGACCAGGGTCGTGCGCTGCAGGTCGCTGGTGGTCAGGTTGACGCTGACGAACAGGCTGTCGCCGCCAAGGCCCTGCCGTCGCCAGGCGCTGATCTGGCGGGCGGCGGATCTGGCCATGACGAGGCCGAGCTGGCCCATCAGGCCGGTCTCGGCGGCCAGCGGCAGAAAGTCGTCGGGGGGCAGGAGGCCGCGCCGCGGGTGCCGCCACCGCGCCAGGGCCTCGAACCCCGCCAGCGCGCCGTCGTCGAGGCGGATGATCGGCTGAAAGAAGGGTTCGAGCTCGCCGCGTCTGAGGGCGCTCCTGAGATCATCCTCCAGCCCGAGCCGTGTCAGGCTGTCGTGCACCGGCGCGGTGGTGTCGTGGGTCTGCAGGATGCGCTGTGCGGTCTTCATCTGGCCGAGCAGGGCTTCCGCGCGGCCCAGCAGGTCATGGGCGTTCAGGCTGGAGCCCCTGGACTGGACGACGGTCGCCACCACGATGGCCGGGTGAACCGTCAGATCGCCGATCTCGATCGGCTGCTCCAGCGCGGTGCGAAACCGCTCGGCGGCGATGACTTCGCTGTCATCCAGCAAGCAGACGAAGGTGTTGTCGGCGATGCGGGCGGGGAGGGCGCGGGTTCCGAAGGCTTCGGTCAGCCGTTCCGCGAGGTTCCGCAGCACCCGGTCTGCAACCTCGTAGCCGAGGGCCTCATTGAGCCGTCTCGCCCGGGCGAGGTCCCCGACCACCAGGGTGCGCCCCTCCGCCCCGGCCAGTGTGGCGTCTACAGCGGCGATGAAGGCGGGACGATTGAGCAGGCCCGTTAGATGATCGGTCGCGCCGTCCTCGACCTCTGGCGCGGTAATGACGCCGGCGAAGGAGCGACCGTCCCCCAGCCGCCGCCCGCGCCACATACCGGCGACGCCCTCTCTCGTCAGGGCCTGCCGGTTGAAAGTCTCCACCGGACCCGCGGTCTGGGTCAGGAGTTCCGTCAGGCCGAGGTCCTGCGGGCGCAGGAGTTTGGCGACGGAGCGCAGGGCGCCGCCGCGCTTCAACGTGGTCAGGCCGAAGCCCTCCAGATCGCCCTTGAATGAAATGCGGCCCGTCTGCGCCCGATAGTGGAACAGCACAACGCCGGAATCTGTCAGCGCCTTGATCACGCCGACGCTGCCGGTTCTCGGCGCGGCGCTGGATTCGTCAGACATCAACCGTTCCCTCAGCGGCCGGCGCGCAAGGTCTCGGCCGGTTCGTCCGGACGAACCAGTCCAAACAGGAGATGGTCTCGCCAAACCCCGTTAATTTTCAGATAAGCACGAGACCGTCCTTCGAGCTCGAAGCCCGCGCGACGCAGGAGTCCGCTCGACGCGGCGTTCTCCGGGCAGCACGCCGCCTCCAGCCGGTGGAGGCCGAGGGTCTGGAAGGAAAAGCTGACGACCTGACGAACCCCGTCGAGGGTGTAACCCCGCCGGGCGTGCGGGCCGGCGACCCAGTAGCCGATGGCGCCGGATTGGCTGACGCCCCGACGCACATCCCGCAGGTTCACGCCGCCGAGGAGGGCCTCGTCGGACCGGCGGAACACGAAGAACGCATAGCCGAGGCCGAGTTCGAGATCTCTTTGGTAGTAGGACAGCCGCCTGCGGAACGCGCCGCGGGTCAGATCGTCCGGCGGCCAGGTCGGCTCCCAGGGCTGCAGGAAGTCACGACTGATGCGTCGAACCTCCGCCCATTCGGCGTAGTCGGCCATCTTCGGAGCGCGCAGAACCACCCGCTCCCCGTGCAGGGAGTGGCCAGGTTCGTTTACGAGCCAGTCGAGCACCGCCATGATGTCAGTTTAAACCGACAGATCAGGTTTCGTCACCCGGCTGTTCGACACGCTTTCAAACCTTCTCGCGCCAGGGCGTCGGCGCGTTCGTTGAGCGGGTGTCCCGCGTGGCCCTTGACCCAGTGCCAGCTCACCGTGTGGCGGAGCCTCGCCTCATCGAGTCGGCGCCAGAGGTCCTCGTTCTTCACGGGCGCCTTGGCCGCCGTGCGCCAGCCGCGCGCCTTCCAGCCGGGCAGCCACTCGGTGATGCCCTGGCGCAAGTACTGGCTGTCGGTGTGCAGTTCCACCTGACAGGGGCGGTTCATCGTCTCCAGCGCCTGGATGGCGGCCATCAGCTCCATCCGGTTGTTGGTGGTGTTCGGCTCGCCCCCACAGATTTCCTTCTCGTGCTTGCCGGACAGCATCAGTGCGCCCCAGCCGCCCGGGCCCGGGTTCCCACTGCAGGCCCCGTCGGTATAGACCACGACCTTGGGCGTCATGGCTTGAGGCCGTAGAGGCTGAGGTCGCCGGCGGCCTTTCGATGGAAGGCGAGGCGGGCGGCGTAGTCCATCGGGTTGTGCGGCTTGACCAGCGCCCCTTCCGGCGTCGCGCCCCAGTCTGCGAGCCGGGTCAGGAAGAAGCGCATCGCCGCGCCCCGGGCGAGGACCGGCAAGGCGTTGCGCTCTTCCGATGTGAGGGGGCGTCTGCCTTCGTAGCCCTGCACCATCGCGCGTGCGAGCTCGACCCGCAGCGCGCCGCCCTCGGTGTGGCACCACGCGTTGAGGCAGACCGCAAGGTCATAGGCCAGCACGTCATTGCAGGCGAAATAGAAGTCGATGGCGGCGGCGAACCGGTCGCCCTCGAAGAAGACATTGTCGGGGAAGAGGTCCGCGTGGATCACGCCGTCCGGCAGGTTCGACGGCCAGGCGGCGTCCAGGGCGTCCAGGTCCGCTGCAATCAGGTCTTCGAGATCGGGGGCGAATTCACGACAGGCCGAGCGATGCGCGTCGAACAGCGGCCGCCAGCTCGCCTTGCCCAGACTGTTGGCGCGGCGGATGGAGAAGTCCGCCGCCGTGGCGTGGAGCGCCGCCAGCCCCTCACCGGCGGCTCGGCATTTTTCCCAGCCGGGGGACACATCCGACGCGCCGGACAGAAAGCTGACGATGGCGGCGGGCTTGTCGTTCAAAACGCTCAGCATCTTGCCTGAACGATCCAGCTCCGGCCTCGGACTCGGAAAGCCAGCTGCGGCCAAATGACGCATTAATCCCAGAAAAAAAGGGCAGGTCTTCGGAACGCACCCGGCGTTCGTAGAGGGTCAGGATGTAACGGCCCCGTTCTGTCTCGACCCGAAAGTTCGAGTTTTCCACGCCCTGGGCGATGCCCGCGAAGCTGCGCAGGGTCCCCAGGTCATAGGTCGCCAGGAACGCGGAGAGCTCAGATTCGGTGATGTTGGTGTAGACGGCCACGGGGCTTGATCTTCGGCTTCACGCTTAAGGTCAAGAGGCTGACGCGCAGCAGGTCCCCGCTCAGACTTTCCCGATCAGGCGTCGTCGGTCAGGATCCGCGGCAGTTTGAAGGTGACGGTTTCCCGCACCGCGCCTTTTTCTTCCACCGTCACATCAAAGGCGGCGGCGAAATGTTCGAGCACGCCGTCCACCAGAAGCTCGGGCGCCGACGCCCCGGCGGTCAGCCCGATGGTGCGGGCGCCCTTGAGCCAGGCCGGATCGATATCGTCCGCGCAGTCGATGAGATAGGCGGCCTTGGAGCCGCTCCGGACCGCGACTTCGACGAGGCGCTGGGAGTTGGAGGACCGGCGGGAGCCGACCACCAGCACGAGATCGGTGTCCGGCGCGATGCGCTTGACGGCTTCCTGCCGGTTGGTGGTGGCGTAGCAGATGTCCTCCCGATGGGGCGCGGTCACCTTGGGAAACTTGGCCTTTAGAGCGGCGACGATGTCGGCGGTGTCGTCGACCGACAGGGTGGTCTGCGTGACGAAGGCGAGATTTTCCGGATCCTTCGGCTCAAAGCCCTCAACGTCTGCAACGGTCTCGATCAGCGTGATCGCCCCTGTCGGAAGCTGCCCCAGCGTGCCGATGACCTCCGGGTGGCCGGCGTGGCCGATCAGCGCGATCTCGCGGCCTGCCGCGTGATGGCGCTCGGCGTCGAGGTGGACCTTCGAGACGAGGGGGCAGGTGGCGTCAAGGAACAACAGCTCCCGCGCCCGGGCGGCCTGCGGCACGGACTTGGGCACCCCGTGGGCGGAGAAGACGACCGGCCGATCGTCCGGGCATTCGTCAAGTTCCTTGACGAACACTGCGCCCATCCCGCGCAGGCGTTCGACGACATAACGGTTGTGCACGATCTCATGACGGACATAGACCGGCGCGCCGAACTTGGTGAGGGCGCGTTCAACGATCTGGATCGCGCGATCCACCCCGGCGCAGAAGCCTCGGGGGCTGGCCATCCGGATGGTGAGCGCGGAGCGACTGATCTTAGGTGTGGTCATGCGGCGAACTTAAGGCGGCGAACCGGTCTGCGCCAGACGTCGCGTCGCCCCTTCGGCGCCTTTCGTTGCGGGGTTGCGCGGAAGGGGATAAGGGAGGCGGCGACACCACGCGTCGGACCGCAAAGGCCGCGCGGCAGCCCCGGACGATATGTATGCGCCGACTTCTGATCGCCACTCTCGGATTTGGTCTTCTGGTCGCCGTGCCGACCCTGAACGCCCATGCGCAAGGCCGCAGCCAGCAGGAGGACGACGACCGCCGCAAGCAGCAGGACGAGGCGGACAAGAAGAAGAAGCAGAAGGAAAAGGAGTGGACGCTCGGAGAAGCGCCGCTGCCGAAAATCAACGCTGCGGGCCCGTGTCCGTTTGTGCGGGTGCTGTACGACGCCGCCCGCTATGTCGAACTGAAGGCGAGCAAGGAAGCGGTCGAGGCGGTGGGCTACACCGGCGAGATCGAGGGCGTCCGCGCCTCCTGCACCTACAAGGGCGATGAGCCGATCCGGCTGAGGATGCAGGTGGGATTCGGCCTCGGCCGCGGACCGCAGGCCACCGGGTGGTCGAACGACTATCGCTACTGGGTCGCCGTGACCCTGCGCAACCGCACCGTCCTCGCCAAGCAGTACTTTGACGTGAAGGCGGACTTCAACGCCGACACCGACCGCGTGCTGAAGGTCGAGAACATCGACGACATCGTCATTCCGCGGGCGACCGCCACCGTCAACGGTTCGAACTTCGAAGTTCTCGTAGGCTTTGACGTCTCGCCGGAAATGGCGGCGTTCAACCGCGACGGCAAGCGCTTCCGCATGAACGCGTTCGATGGCGGGAAGAAGCCGTCCGTGGCGACAGGCGACTCCCAGCCGAAATGACTGATCTGAAGTCAAGATTGACGACGGTCGTGTCTGACGCGTTTGCGCAGGCCGGCCTTCCGGCGGAACTTGGCAGGGTGACGGCCTCGGATCGTCCGGACCTGGCGGACTTTCAGTGCAACGGCGCCCTCGCCGCCGCAAAGGCCGCCAAGGCCAATCCCCGCGCGCTGGCGGAAGAGATCGTGGCGATCCTGAAGCCTGATCCGATGTTTGCTGCGGTCGAGCTGGCGGGCCCCGGCTTCATCAACCTCGTCCTGTCGGATGCGACCCTGAGCCTCCGCGCGAACGCGATCGCCGAGGATCCGAGACTGGGGGCAGGCCTGGAGCCCGCGCCCCGCCGCGTGGTCGTCGACTATGGCGGCCCCAATGTCGCCAAGCCGATGCACGTCGGCCATCTGCGCGCATCGATCATCGGCGAGAGCCTCAAGCGCCTGTTCCGCTTTAGGGGCGATGAGGTCTGGGGCGACGCCCATTTCGGCGACTGGGGCTTCCAGATGGGGCTCCTGATCGTGGCCGTAGGCGACGAGCAGCCGGATCTCGACTTCCTCGCGGACGGGGATGGGCCGTTTCCGTCGGAAAGCCCCGTCTCCCTCGCTGATCTCGAGCGGCTTTACCCGCTGGCGGCGGCCAGGGCCAAGACCGACCTTGAGTACCGCGACCGCGCCCGCAAGGCGACGGCGGAGCTGCAGGGCGGCCGCCCCGGCTATCGCGCCCTGTGGCGCTGCTTCGTCGAGGTGAGTCGCACGGCGCTGGAGCGGGAGTTTTCCGCCCTCGATATCGAATTCGACCTCTGGAACGGAGAGAGCGACGCCGATCCCCTGATCGCTGGTATGGTCGCCGAACTGGAGGCGAAGGGGCTTCTGGAGCTCGACCAGGGCGCCCGCATCGTTCGCGTGGCGAAGGACGGCGACAAGCGCGAACTGCCGCCATTGCTGGTCGTGTCGTCGGAAGGCTCGGCCATGTACGGCACCACCGATCTCGCCACGATCGTCGACCGCCGCAACCGGTTCGATCCCGAGCTGATCCTCTATGTCGTCGACCAGCGTCAGGCGGACCATTTCGAGCAGGTGTTCCGGGCGGCGCGTCTCGCCGGTTACGCGGCGGAGGACGGGCTCGAGCACATCGGCTTCGGCACCATGAACGGCCCGGACGGCAAGCCCTTCAAGACCCGTGAAGGCGGGGTGCTGAAGCTGCACGACCTGATCGAGATGGCGAAGGACAAGGCGCGCGAGAGGCTGAAAGACGCCGGCCTCGGCGCGGAGCTCACCGAGCAGGATTTCGAGGACACTGCGCACAAGGTCGCGGTCGCCGCGCTCAAGTTCGCCGATCTCGGCAATTTCCGCGGCACCTCCTACGTCTTTGATCTCGACCGTTTCATGAGCTTCGAGGGCAAGACCGGCCCCTATCTCCTCTATCAGGCGGTGCGGATCAAATCGCTGCTCCGCAAGGCTGATGTGGAAGGCCACGCGGCCGGAGAGGTCGTGGTGGTGGAACCGGCGGAGCGGGACCTCACCCTTGCGCTCGACGCCTACGAGGCGGCGCTGGCCGAGGCCTATGCGCGGCGGGCGCCGAACCTGATCGCCGAGCACGCCTATCGCTTGGCCCAGACCTTCTCGAAATTCTACGCCGCCTGTCCGATTTTGGTCGCAGCCGATGCGAAATCGCGCGCATCCCGGCTCCGTTTGGCGAAAGTCACGCTGGATCAGCTTGACTCTGCGCTGCGCTTGCTCGGAATCGAGACGCCGGAGCGCATGTAAGGTTTTATTAAGCCTTCGCCGCGCGCCGGAGGGTAGGCGTAGCGAGAGCGCAATGATGTCGACACCTAAGGCGCGGGACGGTGAGGCGAGGGAGGAATCGCCGGCTGGGGACAAGGCCCGGTCCAAGCGCACCGGTCGTGAGGTCAAGGAAGTCGTTCGGGGCGGCTGGCGGCCGCCGGTGTTCCGCAAGCGCGTCGCGGTCTATGTCGACGGCTTCAACCTTTATCACGCCCTGGACGACCTGAAGCGGCCCTACCTCAAGTGGCTCGATCTTCGCGCCCTGATGAAGGGGTTGATCCCGCGTGACCAGGTGCTGAAGCGCGTCGTCTGGTGCACCGCTTTCAAGCCGTCCTCCCGTGCGAAGCAACTTCGCCACGTCGCCTATCTGAGTGCGATGGAGGCCAAGGGCGTCACCTGTCGGGTGGGGCACTTTGTGGCGCACACCAACGGCTGCAAGGCCTGCGGACATCGCTGGACCTCTTGGACGGAAAAGCAGGGCGATGTGAACTTCGCCCTGTCGGTGCTGAGCGACGCGCAAGCCGATCTCTTCGACGTCGCCTATATCATCACCGCCGACGGTGATCACGCGGCCACGGCGCGGTTCGTGAAGCAGCAGTTTCCGCACAAGTCGGTGGTCAGCGTCTCGCCGCCGGGCCGTGCGCACAACCGCTTCATCCTCGAGTGGTGCGACGCGAAACTCAGCCTCGACACGCCCCACATCGAGGCGGCGCTTTTGCCCGAGGTGGTGCGAGGACGGGGACGGACGGTGATCCGGCCTGCCATGTACGATCCGCCCCTCTTGCCCAAGCAGAGACGGCACCTGGTTCTTGTGTCCTCCAATTGACCAAGATCAGGCTTGTATTAACGAACTTCACGTAAGGTCAGGACAGTGTCAGCAAAAGGCTAGGCTCTCTCCGCAATGTCCTCTGATCGTTCGGTTCGAAGTCTGACCGCGTTGCAGTCGTCCGCCTCCACGGCGCGCGTGCTGAACCTCATGCAGACTCACAAGAAGTTCAAGGAAGAGCCAGAGCTTAGTGCTAGTCCGTTCTTCAAAAATAAAGTCATGGATCGCTGTCTTATTATTAAGCATCGCCTTCGAAAGGATGAATACTTTAATTTTAAGGTCCCTCCGCAGAATACAACGAAGATTCTCATTCCCATTGACGGAGGGGATCTACGTTATGGCGCCCAGTCGTTTTTCGTTGGGCAAAATGATTACGAAAAATTGCTGATGGACTGCTTTGGCGATGATCTGAAGCCCGGGTCGCGTGATCGCATGGTGCTGGATCTGGTCGCCAGCCTGCCCAGTCTCGACCCCTTCCTTCTGAAGGAATTCCTGGCGAAGAACGATATCACGCCCGCCAACGCCTATTTCGCGATCTCGGACGGCGACGTCCAGCGCATGATCGAATTCGTCCGACAGGAGATCATGGCGCTCGTGACGCTGTCCTCGGGCGGCGGGTCAGGGTCGGTCGCCTACGCCTCGAGGCTTGTTGAAAAGCTGTTGTCGAACACACCGGACGCCGGGTTTGAGCCGCTTCGCGACACGCTGAAGCTGACCGACCAGGAATATTCCGACGGCATGTTCTGCTGGCGGGGCTTTCTCTATTACAAGTGGGTGCTGAAGGATCTCGGCAAACCGCTGGGTGAGATCATGGTCGAAATCCAGGACACGCAAGGGCGCGGCGCGCGCAGTTCCGATGCAGCGACCTACATCCCGAAGGCGCGTGGGAATATCCAGCGCGCCCTCATGTCGACCTCGTCCAATGTGCAAGGCCTGCTGGACGTCTACAACCGGGCCTACAACGACCTGACCGTGAACGGCAAGCCGACGACATTCCGGACCTTTCTGCTTGAGGCGCCCTCGATGTTCTACCAACTGGGCGAGCAGCTCGGCGCGATGCAGCACATCATCAGCTTCTGGCGCTACCGCTTTCCAGCGGGGGCCAAGCGGCTGATCACCTACGACGATTTGATGGATGTCTTCCTCGAGTTCGAAGACAGCCTCGGATTTGTTCTTGAAGCCGCATAGGGCTGTAACCAGGGTCGCGTGTCCGGCGAATAGGTGAGGGAAGGCGCATGGGCGCCGACCGCTGACAGGATCCGACCGATGACCTCTCGCCCACGTTCCCGTCCACTCACCATCGCCAGAGGCGCCCTCGCGCTCGCGCTTTCGCTGGTCGGCCCCTTGGCCGCGTCGGCGGCGCAGCCGACGGCGGTTGTGGAGCTGTTCACCAGCCAGGGGTGCTCGTCCTGTCCGCCCGCGAATGACAATCTGACCAGGCTGATCGCGTCGCGTCATGACGTGCTCGCTCTGAGCTTCGGTGTGACCTACTGGGACCAGCTCGGCTGGAAGGACACCTTCGCCAGCCCCGTCTATACCGACCGTCAGTGGCGCTACGCCCGCACGCTTGGCCATTCCAACGTCTTCACACCCCAGGTGGTGGTGAACGGTCGCGCCGACGGGGTGGGCGCAGGGACGGGAGAAATCGAGGCCCTGGTCGGTCGCACGGCGAGGCTCGCCGGCCCTGAGGTTCGCGTTTCGTCCGACGCCGTGTCCATCTCCGCCGCGGCGAAGCCCGATGCGCCCACGGATGTCTGGCTCGTGCGCTATGAGCCCGGCGTCATCCAGGTTCCCGTCAAGCGCGGCGAAAACACCGGGCGCACCTTGCCGCATGCGCATGTCGTAAGGTCGCTGGTCCGACTTGGGTCGTGGGACGGCAAGGCGCTGCGCCTGCTGCTGCCGCCCGCGCAGGGCTCTCTCGCCACCGCCGTTCTGGTGCAGAGCGCCAAGGGGCAGATCCTTTCGGCGGCGACACTTTAGGGGATTGCGCCCCTTTGCGGGGACAGGGCTTGCCACAACGCCTTCGCCCGGCACATTAGGCGCATGCTCGTCACCGAAAGATACCGGCCCGAACAGCCGCTGGACCAGTTGGGCGCAGAGTTCGCCGACGCCGTTCGACCGGCGGACTTTCCAAAGCTGACCTTGCGCTTTCGCCATCAGCGTGTGGCGGAGCGGCTGGGGCTGGATAGGCTGGACGACGCCCAGTGGGTCGAGCACTTCGGCCAGTTGAACCCGTTGCCGGGGGCGCAGCCAAGACGGCTGGCGCTCCGCTATCACGGGCATCAGTTCCGCACCTATAATCCGGACCTCGGCGACGGGCGGGGATTCCTACTCGCCCAATTACGCGAGGCGCCGAGCGACCGGCTCTCGGACCTGTCGACCAAGGGGTCCGGTCGCACACCCTACAGCCGCGGCGGCGACGGGCGACTGACCCTGAAGGGGGGCGTGCGCGAGGCGCTGGCGACGGCCATGCTCGAAGCTCTTGGCGCGCCGACGTCGGACACCTTGTCGCTCGTCGAGACCGGGGAGGCGCTGCAGCGCTCGGACGAGCCGTCTCCGACCCGCGCCTGCGTGCTGGTGCGCCGCACCTACAGCTCCATCCGTTTCGGCACCTTCCAGCGTCACGCGTTCCATGAGCGCAAGGACCTGCTGACGGCGCTGACCCGCCACGTCCTTGGCGTCTATCATCCGGACCTTGCGGCAGCGGCCGATCCCGCGGCGGCGCTGCTGGGGCGGGTGGTGGAGCAGACGGCGGTCCTGACGGCGGGCTGGATGCTGGCGGGCTTTGTCCACGGCGTGCTCAACACCGACAACATGAACATCAACGGGGAAAGCTTCGACTACGGGCCGTATCGCTTCCTGCCGAGAAATGACCCCAACTTCGTCGCGGCCTATTTCGATCAGAACGGCCTCTACGCCTTCGGGCGCCAGCCGGAGGCGGTGTTCTGGAACCTCAATCAACTGGCCGGGGCGCTCAGCCTGATCTGTTCGGACGAGGCGCTCGCCGATCAGCTCAACCGGTTCTCGACATTGTATCGCGAGGCGATGACCGCGGGGATGCTGCGTCGCCTCGGCCTTATGTCCAGCGGCGCGGCGGCGGATCAGGAGCTCGCCCAGTCGGCGTTCCGGGCGTTGGCGACCGGCGGCGATGCGCTGCGCTGGGAGCCGTTCTTCTTCGACTGGTTCTGCGGTCTCGCCTCGCAGGCGCGCGCCATGTCGGGCCCTCGCAGCGCCCTCTACGATCAGGAGGCGTTCCTCGCGTTCCGCGCCCGTCTGGCGATGTTCGAGGCGGAGCGGCCGGAGCGTCTCATCACACCCTACTTTGCACAGCGTGAGCCGGAAGAGCTGCTGCTGCCTGCGATTGAGGGGGTCTGGCAGGACATCGCCGAGCGGGACGACTGGACGGCGTTTCAGCTCAAACTCGAAGCGATCGATAACGCCAGACGCGCTTACGACTTTCCGGTCCGGCGTTGAGCCGCAGAGATTGGCTCATCCTCTATTTTTACAGCGTGATCCGAGGGTTGCGTGTCCTGCGCGATCAGAACGTCAAGGCGTTCGCGAACAGCTTTCAGCTCATCGGCGATCTTGAAGACGGCGACGTAGAACTCGGTTGCGCCGCGCCACAGCAGCGCGAGGACAAAGACCAGCAGTGCGCCGAAGACAAAGGCCGGCAGGGCCAGCAAGACTTCGAAGCCCGCGCCGCGAAGCGCCACGCCGACGGCGACGCCCACCGCCGCGAAGCCCACCATCCCGATCATGGCGAGGCCCGCCCAGTAGATCAGGATCGTGACAGGCTGTGTCAGGGCGCGTTCGAAGGTCAGCAGATCCTGCAAAGGATGAGCCTGGTTATCCGAGGGCGGGTCTTGGATCTCAGTCATATCGCGATCAACGTCCCGGTCTTGAGCGCCCTCGCTACCAGCGTCACGAATTTGAAGCAATGGTAGCGCCGTTCACGCGAGTCCTGATCGACAGCTTCCCGGGTCGCATACGGCGAGAATCCATCCTAAATAACAGCCTGATCAGTTAAGGATGCTTCTCCATGTCCGCCGTCCGTCACGTTCGTCTCGCCATCATCGGCTCCGGGCCCGCCGGCTATTCCGCTGCGATCTATTCGGCCCGCGCGATGCTGAAGCCCGTCCTGATCTCGGGGCCCGCCACGGGCGGTCAGCTGACCATCACGACGGATGTCGAGAACTATCCAGGCTTTGCGGAGACCATTCAGGGCCCCTGGCTGATGGACCAGATGCGCGCCCAGGCCGCGCATGTCGGAACCGCGTTCATCGACGACACGGTCGACGCCGTCGATTTCGCCGAAGAGCCGTTCCGCCTGACCCTTGCGTCCGGCGAGACGGTGCTGGCGGAGAGCGTGATCATCGCCACCGGCGCGCAGGCGCGTTGGCTGGGCCTGCCGTCGGAAACGACGTTCAAGAATCTCGGCGTCTCGGCCTGCGCGACCTGCGACGGTTTCTTCTTCCGCGGCAAGTCGGTCGCGGTGGTCGGCGGCGGCAATACGGCGGTGGAGGAGGCCCTCTACCTCGCCGGTCTCGCCTCGGACGTCACGTTGATCCACCGGCGGGACGAGTTGCGCGCCGAACGCATCCTGCAGGAGCGCCTGTTCGCTCACCCGAAGATCAGCATCGTGTGGAACTCGGCCGTGGACGAGGTGCTGGGCGACATGACCGTCCCGGAGGGCGCCTTCAACCCCGTCGGCGTGCAGGGGGTGCGGGTGCGCAACCTGCAGACGGGCGCCATCGACGACCTGAAGATCGACGGCCTCTTCGTCGCCATTGGCCACGCGCCGTCCTCCGAGGTGTTCAAGGGGCAGCTCCGCATGTCCAAGTCCGGCTATATCAAGGTGAAGGCGGGGACGGTGCAGACCTCCCGTCCAGGCGTGTTCGCGGCGGGCGACGTGACGGACGAGGTCTATCGCCAGGCCGTGACCGCGGCGGGGCAGGGGTGTATGGCGGCTTTGGACGCTGCGCGCTTCCTCCACCAAAAAGATCACAATTCCGCGCAAGAGACTGAAAAGCTGCAGGTATCGGCGGCCTGATCGTAAGCCGGTATCGGCTGTCAGGGGAAAAAGACGCCCCTTCGCACTTGCCCCCACGGGCGCCAGGGTTTATATGACATTCAGGTTATGCTCACTTGTAGCATAATCCCCTCCACCGCCCGGCGTCCTCATCCCTCGCAGGCGGTGTTTCTGGGTTCTTATAATGCTCAATGTGAGCATAAGGAGACGGCCATGCACGACGGCTTCGCTGAAGTGGTTTCAGATCGCGCTCACGATGCAGCGGCGTTCGCCTTCACGCCCGAGGTCGAGGCGGACACGGCGGCCATCTGGGATAAGCTGAAGTCCAAGGTCACGCCGCTGGAGTGGCGTCTGAACGCGCCGCTGATCTCGAAGATCAACCGGCTGAAGCGGCAGAAGAACGCCGTCATCCTGGCGCACAACTACATGACGCCGGACATCTTCCACGGCGTCGGCGACTTCGTCGGCGACAGCCTTGGTCTGGCGCGGGAAGCCGCGCGTAGCGACGCGAAGATCATCGTCCAGGCGGGCGTGCACTTCATGGCCGAGACCTCGAAGATCCTCTGCCCGGACAAGACCGTGCTGATCCCCGATCTTCAGGCGGGCTGCAGCCTCGCCGCCTCCATCACCGCCGCCGATGTGCGCCTGATCAAGGCGCGCCACCCGGGCCTGCCGGTCATCACCTATGTGAACACCAGCGCCGAGGTGAAGGCCGAGACCGACATCTGCTGCACCTCCGCCAACGCCGTGCAGGTGGTGGAGCAGGCGGCCAAGGCCTGGGGCGTGAGCAAGGTGATCCTGATCCCCGACGAGTTCCTCGCCCGCAATGTCGCCCGCCAGACCGATGTCGGCATCATCTCCTGGAAGGGCCGCTGCGAAGTGCACGAGCGCTTCTCCGGCGAGGACATCCGCGAGCTGCGCGCCGCCTATCCGGGGGCGGAGATCCTGGCTCACCCCGAGTGCCCGACCGACGTGATCGAGGCGAGCGACTTCACCGGATCGACCGCCGCCATGACCGACTACGTCATGTCGCGTAAGCCCAAGCAGGTGGTGCTGATCACCGAGTGCTCGATGGCCGACAATGTGGCCGTCGACGCGGTCGACACCGAGTTCGTGCGGCCCTGCAACCTTTGCCCGCACATGAAGCGGATCACGCTGCAGAACATCTATGACGCCCTGCTGCATGACCAGTTCGAGGTGACCGTCGATCCGGCGATCAGCGCGCGCGCGCGCGCCGCCGTGCAGCGGATGATCGATCTGCCGCCGCCGGCCATCCCGGCCCGCTACGACCTCGTCAAGGCGCGTCACCACGTGGATGTGGAACTGATCTGAGCCGCCTCAGGCGACAGGATCACCCATGACCGCTCCATTTCCGATCCTGAAGCTGGACGGCGTGCTCGTCCTGGGCGCAGGCCTCGCCGGACTGTCGGCGACGCTCGCCGCTCAGCCGTCGAAGGTGCTGCTGGTCAGCGCCGCGGCGCTGGGGGAGGGGTGTTCCTCCGCCTGGGCGCAGGGCGGCGTCGCTGTGGCGATGGCGGCGGACGACACGCCGGCGCTGCATGCGGCCGACACGGTGGCGGCGGGGGCAGGCCTTGTCGATCCGGAGCGCGCGGCGCTTTTGACCTCCGAAGGACCTGAAGCCGTGGCGCGGCTGATCGCCTGCGGCGCGCCGTTCGACCATGACGCGGCGGGCCGTCTGACCCAGAGCCTCGAGGCGGCGCACAGCCGGGCGCGGGTGGCCAGGGTCAAGGGCGATCAGGCGGGCAGGGCCATCACCGACGCCATGATCGCCGCCGTGCGCGCTGCGAAGGGCGTCACGATATGGTCGAACGCGAGGGCCCGGCGACTGGTGCAGGATGACCGCGGCGCGGTGGTCGGCGCGCTGGTGGAGCGGGAAGACGGCGTGACCCTCGTCCTCGCCCGCGCCGTGGTGCTGGCCACGGGGGGCGTCGGCGGGCTCTACGCCGAGACAACGACACCCAAGGAAGTCTGCGGGGAGGGGCTCGGCCTCGCGGCGCAGGCGGGTGCGGCGATCATCGACGCCGAGTTCGTGCAGTTCCACCCGACCGCCATGGACTTTGGGATCGACCCCGCGCCGCTGGCGTCGGAGGCCCTGCGCGGGGAGGGGGCCAAGCTGATCGACCGGAACGGGCGACCGTTCATGAGCGATCTCGACCCGCGGGCGGAGCTTGCCCCCCGCGACATCGTCGCCCGCGCCATTCATCGGCAACGACGCACCGGCGGCGGCGCCTTTCTCGACTGCCGGACAGCGGTGGGCGAGGCCTTTCCCCACCATTTCCCCGGCATCTTCGCCGCCTGCGCTGCGCAAGGGCTGGACCCCAGGATCGATCCCATTCCGGTCGCCCCCGCCGCCCACTACCACATGGGCGGGGTGGAGACCGATGCGGACGGGCGCACGTCGCTGAAGGGTCTCTTCGCGGCCGGAGAGTGCGCCTCGACCGGCGTGCACGGCGCCAACCGCCTCGCCTCCAACTCGTTGCTTGAGGCGGCTGTGTTCGGTGAACGGGCAGGGCGCGCCGCTGCGGCGGATATCGGGTCGTCGCGGTCCTTCGTCGATGCAGAGCCTGCGCCCGACTTGCCTGCGCCCGCTTTTCAGGCCCTGCGCCAACTGATGAGCCGGGAAGCGGGGGTGGAGCGGAACGGCCAGGGCCTTGCCGCCGCCCTGCGAGAGGTGGAGGCGCTGGCCAGGGTCCATGGCGAGGCGCCCACCCTGACGACGGCGCGGCTCATCCTGCAGGGTGCGCTGGACCGCGAGGAGAGCCGCGGCGCCCATTATCGCACCGACTTTCCGAACCTGGCGCCCGTGGCGCGGCACAGTCGGCAGGTCGCGCGCGTCGCGACGCCAGAGCAGCAAGGAACCCCATGCTGACACTTCCAGACGTGATGATCCGCCCGATTGTCGAGGCGGCGCTGCTCGAGGATCTCGGCCGGGGCGGCGACCTGACGGCGTCGCTCCTGCCTCACGACGCCACCCTGTCCGCCGCCTTTGTGGCGCGAAAGCCGGGGCGTGCGTCGGGCCTCGCCTGCGCGCGTCTGGCGGTTCACGCCCTGGATCCGGGCGCGGTGTTCGAGGCGGTGGTCGAGGATGGGGCGCGGCTGGAGCCCGGCGCCGTGCTGGCGAAGGTCAGGTCCAACGCCCGCGCGCTGCTGAGCGCCGAGCGCACCGCGCTCAATCTGCTGGGGCGCCTCTCCGGCATCGCTACCTTGACCGAAGCCT
>CAIUZX010000416.1 GCA_903903715.1 uncultured Caulobacterales bacterium | reverse complement strand
TTGGCGTCCGCCGAAATGACAAACCTATTGGGCTCTGATGCCGATCACTGGGCGAACCTGGCCGCCGATCCTGGCGCGAGGCTTTGGCTCTACGGTAAATCAGGTGCGGCGCCTGGGCGCAAAATGGGTCACGTCAATCGGTTGACGGGGCCGTTTCCGTCTTGATCCGATCGCCATAGCGGCCACGCCCCATCGCTCCGGCCCATCGGCTCAGGGCGCCTTCCGGGTCGAGTTTCACCCTGGATTTGAGTTTTTCAAAGGTCATCACCCCGTCAATTCGGGCGTCGAGATGACGTTTGGCCGCCGCTTCTCCGGCAGACAACCGGACTGCAAGGGTGGAGGCGAGGACCGTCGACAGGATGGCGCGCTTTGAATAGTGATTGAAGTCGGTGGACGCGTCTTCGGCCCATTTCCAGATTTTGTCCGCCGTCGCCCAAATCAGTCGTCCCGACAGCGGCCCTTGCGACGGCAGCGCCAGAAAACCGATTGAACGACGGACGGCGGTTTCGTCCCCCATGGCGACATCGATGCGAGTTGCGACCGCTAGCGTGATCTTTTCCCGAATCTTCAAACCTTTCGCGCCAAGGGCGTTGAGTTGGACGAGCGTGAGATCGTCGTGCCGGTGTGACAACAAGGCAGCGAGATCCCTTGGACCGTATGGAAGGAGCAGGCGGATCGTCGCCGGGGTCAGGCCGACATCGCAGGCGGCCAGATCGACCAGTCGCTGGTCCCAGTGAGGGTGGGTTGAAAGGCGCCGGATCGCGGCGTCCAGAACCGCCTGTTCGGTGCTGTCGGCCCAGTCGGGCCCGCCAGCCTCGTTGCCTTCTTCGGAAATCGACATGGCGACACCCTATGATGGATCATTCGAAAACGCCAACATCCCTCAGCCTTGGCGAACGTCAATGATCATGATGGTGATGATCATGCGGAGCGGCCGGCCGTGACGCGGCCTTCGCCGGGCTGAATTGCAACAGCGCCGGTGCGACGAAGAGACTCGCCAGGACACCTGTCAGAAGCCCACCGATGATGACGATGGCCATGGGACCCAGGATTTCGCGACCGGCTTGCCCCGCGTCGAACGCCAGCGGCGCGAGGCCCAGCATGACCAGGCTCGTCGTGATCAAAAGAGGTGTTATCCGCTGCTGAAGCGCCCGCACGATCTGCTCGGATCTCGACAGGCCTGCGGAGTCCTCCATCTGATCCTGCAGTTGATCGAACAGCAGGATCGCGCTGCGCAACGCAATGCCGAACAGGGCGACGAGCCCAACCAAGGCGCCTGCGGAAAGCACAGCGCCCAACCAGGCGACGGCGATCGCCGCGCCTACGAACCAGAAGACGGTGGAGCCGAGGATCAAAAGGCCGGTGCGCCCATCAAACGCCGCCACCAGGAGCGCCGCGATCAGAGCGAGGACGACCGCATAGTTGATCAGGAGCGCCAGTTGGGCGCTCGACGCTGTCGTGTCCGCGCCGCCCAGTTCCAGGAAGGTTCCACTGGGCGGTTTGACGTGTTGTGTGATCAGTGTTTTCGCCTCCGCGAGGAAACGTCGGGAGTCGACAGGATAGGCGGAGATCAGCTGTCTTCTGAGGCCGCCGTCGTGGGCGATCGCGGCCTGACCATCTGTCAGATAGACCTTCGCAACCGACTTAAGCGGTGTAGAAATACCCGACGACGATCTGAGCAGCAGCTCGCCAACGCTTTCCGGATCGCGTCGTATCTGTTCGGGCCCGTTCACGACCAGGTCGACAGCGCGCCCGTCCTGATAGATCTGAGACGCCCGTACGCCAGCGAACGCCGTCTGCACCGTGTCGAGAACGTCTCCGGTCGACAGACCAAACAATGCCAGGCGGTTGAAATCGAGATCGATGCGCATGGATGGCGCTCTCGCGGCGGACTCGGTCTCCACGCGTCCGGCCCCGGGCAGTTTACGCAGTCGCTCGGACATCTGGATCGCGAAGGCGTTCAATTTGTCCAGGTCTTGCCCGAAAAGGCGAATTTCCACTGGGGCCGTAAAGCGATCGTTGTTTCTTTCCGTGTCAAACCGCGAGCGAACCTGGGCTTTGAACCCAGGGTGCCGCGCAAGTTCGTCCCGCACCCTATCGGCGATCGCGTCTTGCGCGCCGGCGCTCAAGCCCGGCGCCAGATCGATATCCAGTCGGGCGTGCTCCGGGCCGAAGCTGTCGAGGCCGGTGGTGTCTCGCCCGATCGTTTGCGCGACCGATCGCACGCCCGTAATGTGACTTAACGCCAGTGACAGATGGCTGCCAGACTCTCGCATAACGTCCAGCGACGTCGCCACCGGCGCGTCGATCTCCGCCACGACGTGCCCGTCATGGACGCTCGGTAATAGTTCCGGGCGAAAAAAGGTAAGTGCGAAAACTGCTCCGGCAACGCCGATGGCGGCGGCGATCAGAACAGGACGTGGTCGCGCCAACAGCCCTGGCAACACCCTGGCATGCCACGCCTTGAACAAGACCAAGGGCGCCGGTTCCGGCGGTGGGCCGTCGTGTCTGTGAAAGAGAAGGCAAAGCGCCGGCGTCACGAGTGTGGCGACGACGAGGGAGGCGAGCGAGGCGGCGATGACGGTCGCGGCGAGCGGGCCGAGCAGCGCGCCCTGCAGGCCGGGAAGCGCGACCAGAGGCGCCAATGCCAGGACCAGTGCGAGGACGGCGTGGGTGATCGGGCCCCGCACATCGAGCGAGGCCTCAAGGATCGTCTGCAGGTCCGAGGCGTGCGTGTGATCCGCCGTTCTCAGGCGGGCGATGACATTTTCGACGCCGATGACCGCATCGTCGATCACGACTCCAAGGCTCACGATCAGTCCGCCCAGGATCATGGCGTTCAGTCGCCATCCAAAGAAGCGAACGACGATCAAGCCGGCGATCAATGACAGCGGAAGACTGATCAGAGAAATCAGAACGGCGCGGCCATCGCGCAAAAACACGCTGAGCGCCAAAGCGATCAACAGCGCGCCGATCATCAGATCAAGGGCCACGCCGCGGATGGCGAGGGTCGCAAAGTCGCTGGGACGGTCGAGCTCCGTCACCGCCGTGACCCCTTGCGCCGTCAAGAGCGGCCTGAGGGCCTCGAATGCGGCCTCCGCAGCATGTGTGGTGTCGAGAGGATCCGCCCCGAACTGCCTCGATATCGTCAACAGGACGCCTGGTCTTCCATTGATCAAGGCGTCTCCCAGGGCCGGCGCAGCCGTTTCGGACACATCGGCGACGTCGCCAATGCGGACCGGTGCGGCGCCAGGCGTCTGAATCTGGCCCGCATTGACGTCATCGGCAGACAGCGCCTGGCCATGCGGTTCGATGAGCACGCGCTGGTTGGGCGTATCGATGAAGCCCGCGCCCGCCACGCTGGTGGAGCGGCGTACCGCGTTCAGCACGTCGAGGAATCCAAGATCGCTGTCTGAAAGATCGGCAGGCCTCGCGCGAACTTCTAGCCTGCGAACCCGACCGCCGTGAATGGACACTTGCGCCACGCCTTGTGCTGCCAGCAGGCGTGGACGGATCGTCCACTGAGCCAGATCGCGTAAGTTGAGCGGATCAAGGCGGTCGCTCACGAGCCCGATCATCAGCACGTTCGCGTTTTGGGACGTCAGGGGTGCGATCTTTGGCGATGATGCGTTCGGTGGAAGGCCGCTGATCGTGGCGAGGTTTTCTGTCAGAAACTGGCGCGCCCGGTAAGGGTCGGCGCCTTCGGCCAGCCTGACCGTGATGACGGATAAACCCTGGATCGACTTTGAGCGGATCTGACCGACGTCGCGCGCGCCAACGAGGCCGTTCTCGATCGGTCTCGTCACCAGATCTTCCACCTGCTCGGCGGAGAGCCCGGGCGACTCGGTCAGAATTGTCGTTTCTGCGGGCGCCAGATTCGGCAGGAGCTCGAAGCGCAGATCCCGGACGTAGGCGACGCCCCAGATCAGAAACAAGGCTGCGAGGGCGGCGATCAGCCGAGGCCGTTCGAGAGACCAACGGACGATGGCGGCCAACATCTCAGTGCGCCCCCGCAGCCGTCTGTTCTATCGCAAACACCGCTGAGACACCGTCGACAATCACCTCGTCGCCGGCCTTCAGTCCTCGGGAGACAAAGAATCCCCGGTCTTCCGGAACGGGATCCAGAACCAGCTTGCGTTCAAAGCGGTCGTTCCCTGTTTTGACATACGTCCAGTCCGAGCCTTGGTATCGAATGAGCGCGGCCCTTGGCACGATAACGCCTGCTTGAGGATCCTGCGTTTCAATGTGCGCTGACTGAGTGAGGCCGATCGATAGCAGGATGGCCGAGGGTCCGGTCACTTTGACAATCAATCCGCTGGATTGCAGGCGTGGCTCGGCGGCCCGGGCGGCTCCGATCACGACCCCGGCGACGGAATCCGTTCCTACGTCGATCCTGACCCGCTTGGCGCCTGCCTGACCTGTATTGTTGTGCGTATCGACGTGAACGAGGGCGGCGCGACCGTTAGCGAGTTGGTCGACCAAATGGCTTCGTTCTGTGTCGGACATTCGCGCGACGCCAGGACCCCATTCGAGCCCGAGCCGGCGTCGCAACTGTGTGACCCGAGAGGCGTCCGACTTCGCCTGGGCGACGGCGGTTTCGGTGTCCTTGGTCGAGACCCCGAGATCCCGGGCGTGCAGTGATTTGGCTCTGGCCGCTTCAGCGCCTGACGCCGCCAAAGACGCCTGTGCAGTCTGCAGGTCCGATACCAGCTGTGCGAGAGGACCCGGGTCGAGCACTTTGGCGAAGCCGTCGATTTCACCGGACCGGTTGACGCCAGCCAGTCGGACGGTGCGCAAGCCAAGATGCGATTGCTCCGACGTGGACAGCCGCACCATCGCCGCGCCCGCGCCTGGCGCGACGAGACAGACCAGAGACGTCAACGCAAACGCTGACAAAAGGCTTTTGGAGACGCGGCGACGATCCGTCATGGGGTGTGAGATCCCTTCTTTTGGCTGTCAGCCGTCACCCCCCCGCCCAGGGCTGCAAACAGGACAACCGTGTCGAGTTCGCGCATGACCTGCGCTTGGACGAGGCTGAGACCCGCCTGTCGTTCGACGATTTCCGCATTCAGGACCGCCAGTCGCCCCGTCTGTCCTGCGGTAAGCTGGGCATTCACGATCCGTCGCGATCGCCCTGCCGCTTCGGCCGCGAGCTCTGATTGTCGTTGCAGTTCCGCATCCGCTGCTGAGGCCCGGAGCGAGTCGGCTACGGATTGCAGAGCACCGAGGACAACGCTGCGATGCTGCGCCAGGGCTTGATCGAGGCCCGCATCGGCCGCGCGGGCGCGATGGCTGAGAACGCCGCCGTCGAACAAGGTCTGCACGGCGTTCGCGCCGACCGACCAAAGGCTATTGCTGCTGGACAGTAGTTTTGCGAGTTCCGTCGACTGCCCGCCGACCGCGGCGCCGATACTGAAGGCGGGAAGCCTGGCCGCGACGGCCGCGTCCCTTGAGGCCGCCGCCCCGCGTACAACGGCTTCTGCGGCGCACACGTCGGGTCGTCTCCGAAGTGTTTCGGACGGCACGCTGACTGGAATTTCCGCAGGCAGAACGATGTCGGATAGGCGCGTTGTCAGGACAGGCGCCATCTCGGGCCGCCTTCCGGTCAGAACCGCCAGTTGATCCGTCGCGACCTGGATCTGGCGGTCAAGATTCGGCGTGCTCTGTTCCAATCCGGCCAAAGTCGCTTCTGCCGCAGCCACGTCGGCTTCACTGGATTCTCCGGCCGCCTTCATCTGTTTTGTAATCGTCAACGCGCGCCGAGCGGCCTCGATTGCGGCGACGGCCTCGTCCCTCTGGCTGTTCAAACCGGCAATCAAAATGAAGGCTTGAGCGACTGAAGCGGTCAGATTGAGCTTAACTGCCTGGGCAAGGCAGGCTTGAGCGTCGGCCTGCGCCCGTGCGGCCTTGACCTGGGCGCGCAGACCGCCGGTGATATCCACCGGGACCGTCGCAGAAAGTTGCGTCGAATACAGCGTGTAGGTCAAAGCATTTGAGCTGAGAGGCGACGCGATCTCGCCGGAGGTGCGAGCGCGAGAGGCCCCCGCAGCCAATTGGAGGTTGGGGGCGAGGGTGGCTGCTTGGGCGCGGTAGAGCTCCCGCGCGGCGCGCACACTGGCTTCGGCGGCCTTCAGATCTGAATTTGCAGCCAGCGCTTCGGCTTCCAGGTGAGTCAGAGCAGTTGAACCAAACCGAGTCCACCAGGTTTCGTCCAGCGTTTGGTCCGTGCGCCAGGTCTGCAGGTGTCCCGCATTCGCACCGGGAGAAGCGTCGGTTGGCGTCGTGGGCAGGAAACGTTCGCCCGGATCGATTTTTGCTGGACTTGAAGGTTGCATCGGCGCGCAAGCGGACAGAGTGGCGACCACTCCGACACTGGCGCAGATTATTTTCCAACCGGCCACGTGTCGCCTTTCGAGCGCCATTTGGTGACGAGGACCGCCTGATATCATGGTTTGAACGGGATGAAACACCGGGCCTCACTCAAGACCTCGGTCGGGCCCCTGCATAGATTGACTCGAGGCGACAATTCCGGCCCCATTTGATTTCGGCCAAAGAGCCGCAAAGAAAAAATGCACAGGGAAGATCGCCATGACATCGACTGCGGCGAAGGCGCCGGTCTCACCCGTTCCTGATCCTTGGTCCTTGCCTCTGGACACCTTTGACCCGAGCGACGCCAGCATCTTTTTGCACAACAAACATCACGAGTATTTCCGTCGATTGCGCAAGGAAGACCCCGTGCACTGGTCGCCGACCGGCCCTACCGGCGGATACTGGTCGATCACCAAGTTCAATGACATCATGGCGGTCGACACCAATCATCAGGTGTTCTCGTCTCAGCGTGATATCGCCATTGGCGATAATCCGCCGGACTTTTCGCCGAGCAACTTCATCGCCTCGGACCCGCCGACGCATGATGTCCAGCGCAAGGCGGCCACGCCGGCCGTTGCGCCCACACGACTGTCTGAACTTGAGAGCCTGATACGGGAGCGGATTGGCGCTTTGCTCGACACATTGCCGGTGGGAGAGCCCTTTGACTGGGTGGACAAGGTGTCCATCGAACTGACCACCCAGATGCTGGCGACGCTGTTCGATTTTCCGTGGGAGGACAGGCGCCTTCTGCCCTACTGGTCTGATCTTGCGACCTCCACGCCGATCGTCGGCAACACGACAGTCAGCAAGGAAAAGCGCGAAGGCGGCTTGATGCAATGCCTCGCCTATTTCACGAAGCTCTGGAAGGAGCGGGCGGCCGCTCAGCCGACCTTCGACTTCATATCGCTGTTGGCGCACGATCCGGCGACCCGGAACATGGTCGACTCGCCTATGGATTTCCTGGGAAACCTGATGCTGCTGATCGTCGGCGGCAACGACACGACCCGCAACTCCATGACCGGTGGCGTCTACTTCCTTGACAGAAATCCGAAGGAGTTCGTCAAGCTCAAAGCCGACCGATCGCTGATCCCGGGGCTGGTTTCGGAGATCATAAGATACCAGTCGCCATTGCCGCATATGCGCCGCACCGCGCTTGAGGATATCGAATTCCGCGGTAAGCAGATCAAAAAGGGCGACCGCGTGGTGATGTGGTACGTTTCCGGGAATCGCGACGAGGAGGTCATCTCGCGTCCTGACGAGTTCCTGATCGATCGGGAGAATCCTCGACATCACCTGTCGTTTGGTTTCGGCATCCATCGGTGCATGGGCAATCGGGTGGCGGAGATGCAGCTTCGGATCCTATGGGAGGAAATCCTGCGGCGATTCGGCCGGATCGAGGTGCTGGCCGAGCCGGAGCGAATTCCGTCGAACTTTGTCTGCGGGTACGCCAGCATGTCGGTCATGGTTCATCGCTGAAGCGGCGTTTTGTGTTGGCCGTGGACAGCGGCCGCAGCCTCTGCTATCTCCCCGGCCAAGGCACGGAGAGTTGCTTTCCGGGCGCGGTGTTCATTTTTTCAAAAACCGAACGCGCGGTTCCGCTCCGCGGCGCGGACGGGGGTCCAGAGGAGGGCCTAGTCATCGTTCAGATTTTCGTGCGCGACAACAATGTCGACCAAGCGCTGAAGGCGCTCAAGAAGAAGATGCAGCGGGAAGGCACATTCCGCGAAATGAAGCGGCACGTGCATTACGAAAAGCCGTCGGAAAAGCGCGCCCGTCAAAAGGCTGAAGCTGTCCGTCGGGCTCGTAAGCTGGCCCGCAAGCGGGCTCAACGCGAAGGCGGGATCGTCGTCGCGCCGAAGCGCACGAAATAGACGATTAAACGTACTGTTTGCACCGCCACGGCGTCGTCACGCCTGGCGGTCAAACAGTTTTCCTAGGATTTTCTGTAAGCTTAATCGCTCTGTCGCTAACGCGCCGGAGCGAAACGCACGTCCGGACAGATTGACCACCAGCGCCGTCGTGACCGCCATTTCTACGAGGGCGAGCGCCAGATCCTGGAACGGCGCCCCGGCCGCCACCTGAGTGGTCATCAGGAATGGCGTGAACACAGGCACCCAAGCCAGGATCTTGAGAAGCGGCGCGTCAGGCGCACTGATCGCTGCGCCGAGAAAGATGATCGGCACCGTCAGCAGGAGCATGATCGGCCCCAGCAAGGTCTGCGCCTCCCGCGGGGTCTCACAGTATGACCCGACTGCCGCGAAGATCGAGGCGTACATCAGGTAGCCCATCAGGAAGAATGCGGCGAACCAGAAGATCAGGCCGTGACCGAGGAAGGCCGCGCCAACGCTCGCCAGCATTCCGGCGTCAACCCTGTGCAGAAGAAACACACCGATCGCGCCCCAAAATCCCAGCATCGTGAACGAAAGACAGGCTCCGCCGAGTATTTTGCCACCGAGAATCTCCGTGACCGACGCAGATGACAGGAGAACCTCGATGACCCGGTTCGACTTTTCCTCGATCACCGTGTTGAGCAGGATCCCCGCTCCGGTGAGCACCAACGCCCAGAGCGCGAATGAAAGGCCGACGGCGGCTAGCATGGGAAGTCGATCGGCAAACGACACGCGTCCTCCAGCCGCCTTGGGCGAGAAGTCACGTATGTCGGTGAGATTCTGGTCGATGTGGTCGATCAGGGACGGATCGAGCCCTGCCGCCCTGAAACGCGCACGGCGCAGCCAGGTGTCCAGCGGTTCGGGCATATACCGGGATAGCCCTGCGACCTGTGGTGAAGGGGTCCAGAGATCGACCTTCAGGGAGCTTGCGTCCCCAAAAACGATGGCGGCGGCCGACAGAGACCGCCCGTCTGGCAATGACTTGCGCCCGGACAGGTAGGGCAGTAGCGCCTCACCGGCGGCCTTGGGGGTGGTCGCCGCAGCCAATTCGGCGGGCGCCGCCACGATCTCGGCTTTCGGACGCCCGGCTGCCTTGGTAGTTGAAGCTGAAGGTGCGTGACCGTCCACGCGGGATAGACTTCGCTGCAGGTCCGCGCCCGGACCTGCAGGTCCAAGCCCGGTCTGGTCCAGGATGACCACGACCGGTGGCGGTTCGCTCCGCGCGATCATTTGCGGGCCTGTCGTGCTGATAAAGCCGACCAGCGGCATGACCATGAGCGACACCCAAAAACCCGGCGTGCGCAGGAAGGACAGGTACTCGCGGCGAGCGATGATCAGGGCGCGTCTCATTGGGCCTTCGCCTCCTGGTCTTGGGTCAGAACGATGAAGGCGTCATGCAGGCTGGGCTCGCGAGACTCAAAACGCGTCACATCAAGACCCCTCAGGAAGGCTTCCTTGACCGCTGCGTTGGCGGACGCGCCCTTGGACAGGTCCGCGACATGGCGCCATCCCCCAGAATCCGACCGTTCTGAAGCGACCCTTTCGACCCCGGGAAGCGCTGAGACCGCATCGGAGAGCAGGTCGCCTTCGAGGACGAGGCGTTGCGGCGCCGCCGCTCGAGCTTCGCTGACCGTTCCGTCAAACACCTTGGATCCGCGTGCGATCAGGACGACCTTGTCGCAGAGACGCTCAGCGTGAGCCATCACGTGGGTCGAAAAGACGACCGTCGCGCCACGGTCGGCGAGCCCGCGAATGAGTCTCTCCAGAGATTGCTGATTGACGGGGTCCAAACCGGAAAAGGGCTCGTCGAGCACGACCAGCTCCGGTTCGTGTACGAGCGACGAGATCAGAGCGACCTTTTGAGCCATGCCTTTCGACAGCGCCTTGACCGGCCGGTGGAAGGCGTGTGCGAGCCCTTGATCCTCCAGCATGGTGAGGCCCCGTTTGCGGGCCACGCCCCCCTTCATGCCCTTGAGCGCGCCGAAAAAATCGAAGGCTTGCGCCGGCGTCATGCGGCGATAGAGGCCCCGCTCTTCGGGTAGGAAGCCTATCCGGTCCCGAACCTTCCGTCCGTCGTCAGCGCCCAGCACCTCGATGGTCCCAGAGCTCGGCGCGACAAGACCAAGCACCATGCGAAGGGTGGACGTTTTTCCGGCTCCGTTTGGTCCTAAGAAGCCGAAGATTCGGCCCTTTGGCGCCTCGAAACTCAAATCCCGAACGGCGGGCGCGCCGCCATAGGACTTTGACACATGGTCCAGGCGCAATGCGGCTTCGGACATGAAGCAGGTCTCCCTGTCGTCGCTTGGACGAGCTTGCGCGCAGGGTGACTTGGAGCTCTTAATGCATCCTCAAGGGCGAAGCGCTTCGCGCCCCGCGTCAGAGCGATTTCAGGATGCCCTCGACCATCTTCTTCGCGTCGCCGAACAGCATCATCGTGTTATCCCGGAAGAAGAGTTCGTTCTCCACGCCCGCGTAGCCCGAGCTCATGCCGCGCTTGACGAAGAGAACGGTGCGGGCTTTTTCGACGTCGAGGATCGGCATGCCATAGATCGCCGACTTGGGATCGGTCTTGGCGGCCGGATTGGTCACGTCATTGGCGCCGATCACGAAGGCGACGTCGGTGGTGGCGAATTCCGAATTGATGTCCTCAAGCTCGAACACCTCGTCATAGGGCACGTTGGCTTCCGCCAGCAGCACGTTCATGTGGCCCGGCATCCGGCCTGCGACGGGGTGAATAGCGTACTTCACTTCGACGCCTTCTTGCTTCAGCCGGTCACCCATTTCCCGAAGCGCGTGCTGGGCTTGGGAGACGGCCATGCCGTAGCCCGGGACGATGATCACCTTGGATGCATTCTTCATGATGAAGGCGGCGTCGTCGGCGGAGCCTTGCTTCACCGGGCGGGTTTCCTTCACGCCGCCAGCCGCCGCCGCGGAATCGTCGGCGCCGAAGCCGCCCAGGATCACCGAAACGAAGCTCCGGTTCATCGCTTTGCACATGATGTAGGAGAGGATCGCCCCCGATGAGCCGACCAGGGCTCCGGTGATGATCAGCGTGATGTTGCCGAGCGTGAAGCCCATGGCCGCTGCGGCCCAGCCAGAATAGCTGTTCAGCATGGACACGACCACGGGCATGTCCGCGCCCCCGATGGGAATGATCAGCGTGACGCCGATCAGCAGGGCGAGGCCGAAGATCCCCCAAAAGGCCAGGAGATTGCTGCCGCCGGACATGGCGAGGATCACGATCAGGCCGACGATGGAGGCGCCAATCAGCAGGTTGAGGAGGTGCCGCGCAGGCAGCAGGATCGGCGCGCCGCTCATATTGCCGTTCAGCTTGGCGAAGGCGATCAGCGACCCGGTGAAGGTCACGGCGCCGATGGCGGCGCCGACAGACAGTTCGATAAGGCTTTCGAGCTTGATGCCGTTACCCTCAGCGATGCCGTAGGCGGTGGGGGTGTAGATCGCCGCGACGGCCACGAGGCAGGCGGCCAGACCGACCAGACTGTGGAAAGCCGCCACCAGCTGCGGCATCGAGGTCATGGCGACGCGGCGGGCGATTACCGCGCCCACGCCGCCGCCAATCGCAACGCCGCCCGCGATGAGGCCCAGCGTCACCCCATCCAGCGCGCCCTGGAAATACAAGGTGCTGAGTGTGGTCAAGGTCGCGATGGCCATTCCGACCATGCCCATGGTGTTGCCACGCCGGCTCGTCTCCGGACTCGACAGGCCACGCAGGGCCAGAATGAACAGGACGCCGGACGCGAGATACAGAATGGCGGCGAGATTGGCGTTCATGGGCGTTCGCCCTCCGAAAGGAGTCGTGATCGGACGGATGTCAGTGCTTTGCGGCGGACGCCTTCGCCCGGTCCTTCTTCTTGTACATGGCGAGCATTCGCTGGGTCACCAGGAAGCCGCCGAAGATGTTGACCGCGGCGAACCCGGCGGCGAGACCGCCGGCGCCCTTGGAAATCATGACGCTGGCGCCGCCCTCGACACCTTCAGGCGCGTGGGCGGCGGCGGCGAGGAGCGCGCCGACGATGATCACCGAAGAAACCGCGTTGGTCACGGCCATCAAAGGCGTATGCAGCGCGGGGGTCACGCTCCAGACCACGTAATAGCCGACGAAGATGGCCAGCACGAAAATGGCGAGGCGGAATACGGTCGGATCGACGGCGTCCATTACGGGTTTCCTTGCGCCTTTGACATTACGGGGGGCTCGGCGTTCACGCCTTCAGCTGAGGATGGGTGATCTCGCCCGCATGGGTGACCAGCGCCGCCTTCAGGATCTCGTCTTCGAAGTCGGGAGCGAGAGCGCCCTCCTTGTTGAACAGAAGCGCGGAGAAGTTCACCAGATTGCGAGCGTAGAGCGCGGACGCGTCCGCAGCCACACGACCGGCCATGTTCGGGAAACCCACAATCTTGACGCCGCCGACGGAGGCGATTTCGCCGAGAACAACGCCTTCGACATTGCCGCCCTGTTCCACGGCCAGATCAACAATGACCGATCCCGCGCGCATCGATGCGACATGCGTCGCCGTCACAAGCCGAGGCGCGGCCCGGCCCGGGATGAGGGCGGTGGTGATGACGATGTCTTGCTTCTTGATGTGTTCGGCTGTCAGAGCCGCCTGCTTCGCTTGGTATTCCGCTGACATTTCCTTGGCGTAGCCGCCCGCGGTTTGTGCGTTCTTGAACTCTTCGTCCTCGACCGCCAGAAACTTTGCGCCAAGGCTTTCGACCTGCTCCTTGGTCGCCGGCCGCACGTCAGTGGCTGTCACGACGGCGCCCAGACGCCGCGCTGTGGCGATCGCCTGAAGACCCGCAACGCCCACGCCCATGACAAACACCTTGGCGGCCGCGATCGTGCCAGCGGCGGTCATCATCATCGGCAAGGCCCGCCCATAGGCTTCCGCCCCTTCGATCACCGCGCGATAACCGGCAAGGTTAGCCTGGGACGAGAGGGCGTCCATCGATTGGGCCCGCGTGATCCGGGGGATCAGCTCCATAGCGACGGCCGATACGCCTCTCGCCGCAAGCGCGTCGAGCAATGGTCTGGACTGATAAGGATTGATGAGGCCCGCTAACAATGTTCCGGGCCGCATCGCAGCGATCTCGGCCTCGGAGGGATCACGCACCTTGAAGACAATGTCAGCCGTGGCGACCGCGGACGGCGCATCCTTCGCGATGGTCGCACCTGCGGCTTCATAGTCCGCATCTGAAATCGCCGCGGCTATCCCTGCGCCGGTCTCGATGACCAGCGTCGCGCCAAGGGCCGACAGCTTCTTGACGCTTTCTGGCGTGACGGCGACGCGGGGCTCAAACGCGCGCGTCTCTTTCGTGACCGCGATCTTTACAGCCATGCGCACCCCTCGCCCGCAGATTCATCAACGCAATTAGGGGGAATTTGCACCCCCTGTCCAGCGCTGTAGGATCCTATGAGCCTAATGGGCCGAAGAAGGCTTGTCGCGGAGAAAGATAATTCCAAAGACCGCAATAATGACGGCGACTGCAAAACCGGCTACCGGACCTGCTGGCGTACAAAACCAAAGGATCGGAAAGATCAGGCCCGACGCCAGCGCAAGGCTGCACCACTTAATCATGACATTGACGGCGCGATATGTCGAAGCCTGCTCGTGGATGTCCATCTCGCCGCGGTGGTGATCTGAGTGGGCGTGGTCAGCCAAGTCTGTCTCCTGCAGTTGCCGACCCGTCGGCCGGGGCGATCTGGTCGCGGATAATAGCGACACTCACCGCAGGCTCAAGTCATCTGTAATTTTTTCACAGACAACCCCAGCGAACCAACGACTCTTGTGGCGAAGGAAGATACGTCCGCGAACAATTGTCCCCTCGTCGATGAGGGGGTAGCGTAGCGCCTCTGAAACGAACTGTGGGCGCATCCTCTCACTATGACCATGCTTGCCCGAACATGACTGTCACGCACAAACGCTCCATCATCGCGGATGACACTCGGCGTCGTGACTTTGCGATTGTGTTCGCGGTCATGATGGCCGTCGCCGCGGGAAATTCCGGATTGCAGTCGGTCCTCCCAGCCATCGGGCGGGAAATCGGCATTCCGGACCCCCTCGTCGCCGGCATCTTCTCATTGTCGGCGCTCCTGTGGACCTTGTCAGCGCCGATCTGGGCGCGCGCCTCGGATCGACGTGGCCGAAAGCCGCTGATCGCTATCGGCCTGCTCGGATTTGTCGTGTCGATGTCTGGTTGCGCGGTCATTGTGTTGGCGGGATTGCACAAGTTGATCGGCCCTCTGGTGGTCTTCATCGGTTTCGCCTTGATGCGATCCCTGTTTGGTCTGATCGGGTCGGCGTCAAATCCCGCTGGACAGGCCTATGTTGCCGACAGGACGTCTAAAGAGGAGCGAACTGATGCGCTTGCGACGCTCGCAGGCGCCTTTGGGGTCGGCACTGTCCTCGGACCTGCCATCGCGCCCTATTTCGTTCTGCCAGGCGTGTCCTTCTCTGGCCCGATGTTCGCCTTCGCTATCGCGGCGCTCGCCTGCCTCGTCGTTGTGCTGCGGATGCTGCCGCCGTCGGAGATTCCAAAGCAACCCAGTTTCGAAGCGGAGCGCGCTGGTCGCAAATCCCTGCTCCAGTTCGGCTTGTGGAGAAATCCGAAGGTGGCGCCCTTCCTTTGGTACGGGTTTCTTGTGGGATCCGCACAGGCCGTAAATGGCTACACCTTGGGCTTTCTGGTGATCGACAAGGTTCACATGTCGCCGACGCAGGCGCAGGGATTCATTCAGGTCGCCATGATGGGGGGCGCCGTCGCGGGGCTGATGGCGCAGTGGGGCCTCATTCGCATATTTCATATGAAGCCGAACCATCTATTGCTGTGGGGCGCAGGACTCGCTGGGCTTGGAAATCTCTTCATCACTCTCGCGCCCAATTACGGCGCGGTCGTTACGGCCTACGCGCTGGCGAGCATCGGCTTTGGGTTCGCCCGGCCGGGATTCACAGCGGGGGCTTCACTCGCGGCGCCCCCTGGCGGCCAGGGAGATGTCGCCGGAGCGATCACCGCCGTGAACGGCTCCTGCATCATCATCACGCCCATCCTGGGGGTTTGGCTTTACGACCACCTTCACTGGGCGCCGTTTACGATCAATACCATCGTGCTGGCGGCCATGGTGGTGGTGGTGCTGACCAATCGGGAGCTCATCGCCGCCGGACGCACACCGGACACTGGGCTTGAGGCCGAAGTGACGGATCCGGCTCAGGTCGGATTGGGGGAGACACCCAGACCCGTTTCGGCGGTCATGACCCCGTCGGGGGCGATCAGCCAGCTCGGTCGGCGCCTGAGGGCGGTGCGACGGCTGGAGGCGCGGCGGAAGAAAGCCCGGCTTCGGCCTTGAGGGTCTGAATGAGATCCATCGTCAGATAGCCGTCAGCGGGCAAGGACTTCGCCGCCTGCCAGTCCTTTGCCGCTCGGCGCGTTCTGACCCCCAGCACGCCGTCAACCGCGCCTGGATCATAGCCAAGGGCCTTCAATGCCTGCTGCGCTGCGATTCGATCGGCGAGCTGGAGCGGCGGGTCCTTGGGCCATGCCGTCATGAGCGGCGGACGACCTGCGATCTGGTCCGCCAACAATCCAACGGCCAACGCGTATGCGGTTGAATTGTTGTACGCGCGGATCGCCATGTGATTGGGAAACGCGAGGAACGCCGGTCCCCGCCAGCCTTGCGGCGTCAAGAGGACGGCGGTCGCGTTCTGATCTGCAGGGGACACGTCGGCCCCTGAAGCCAGGCTGACGCCAAGCTTCGCCCACTCGACCGGCGTACGGGCGTCAGCTTCGGCCAGGGCGTAATCAAACCCCTTCGGCAGTGCGGCTTCAAGCGCCCAGCTTTCTCCCCGCCGCCAGTGCGCCTTTTCCGCCAGGAACCGCGCAGCCGACGCCAGGGCGTCCGCAGATGATCCCCAGATATCCTTGCGACCATCGCCGTCCCCGTCATCAGCGTAAGCGAGATAGTCGGAAGGCATGAATTGCGTCTGGCCCATGGCTCCCGCCCAGGACCCCCGCATCTGCTCACGGCTGGCGAGGCCTTGATCGAGGATCTTCAGAGCAGCGATCATTTCCTGTTCTGCGAACTTCGGCCGACGTCCGACCATGCCTTGCGTGGCGATCGAACGGATCACGTCCATATCGCCGGTGATGCGGCCAAAGGCCGACTCCACACCCCAGACGGCCAGCAGAATTTCCGCGGGCACGCCTCTCGCGGCCACAATCGGCGTCAGAGTGCCGCGCAGCCCCTCACGACGGACCTGTCCCGCAGCGATATTGGCGGGGGAAAGAACGCCTGACACATAGTCGCCGATGGGCTTGGTGAATTCAGGTTGATTGGTGTCGCGTTTCAACACCACGGGGTCGGCTGTCAGATCTCGAAACGCCTGATCGATTGTTTCGGCTCGCACACCGGCGGCGATGGCCTTGACTCGAACCGAAGCTAGCCAGTCGCTCATGCCTGCGGTCGCCGCCTTCAAAGGCGCTGCGACGTCGCCAACGGGCCGCGGCGCAGGCTGAGGATCCGGCGCCGCGGCAAGCCCGGCTGTGGACAACAAAAAGAGCCGACGGTTCATTTCACCTACCATCTGACCGAAACCAGCCCCCAAAGTCCAAGTCGCAGACGCCCGGAAAATGCATCCGACTTCGCCGCCTTACGCGCGCCGCATTGACTCTGCGACTGCGGCGCCTTACTAGCCCCGTTCTTCCGCAGATGGAGCCGCCTGAAGCGGTTTTGTCTTTACCACAGACGCCCCAAACTCGGATAGCGCCATGAAGGTCCGTAGCTCCCTGAAGTCCTTGAAGACCCGCCACCGGGACTGCAAGGTTGTGCGCCGAAAAGGCCGGGTCTATGTGATCAACAAGACCGACCCGCGCTTCAAGGCGCGTCAGGGCTGATCTCGCCCTCGGCTGGGTTCCGACCCGCTATCCGTTTGAACTGAGCAGGGCGTCGTATTCTTACGGCGCTCTTATGCATTCGGCAGCAGCGTCAGCAGCGACGAGCTCTGCAACGTGCTGAACACTCTGGAAGACGCCTGCAGTGCAAACTGCGCGAGCTGAAGGTCCGTGGCGGCCTTGGCGATGTCGACGTCCGTGAGATTTCCCAGAGAATTGGTCAAGGTATCGTTCTGGGCGCCAAGATTGGTGGTGACATCCTTCAATTGGTTCTGGATGGCGCCGTTCTGCGTGACATCGGCCGTCGCGCCGCTCTCGGCTGTCGTGAGCGACGAGAGCACGCCCTGCAGGAATGTTTGTTGCGCGGCCGACAAGGTCCCGGTCAGCGGGCCGTTTGCGCCCTGATTGTAGGCCTCGATCTGTTGCAGGGCTGTGTAGAGCGGGGTGGCGACCGTGCTGGCGAGCTGTCCCGTTGTCACCACGGTGTTGTCGTCCAGTCTGGCCGTCTGAGGAAGGTTTCCGTTCGCGAACACCGTCTGAAGATTGGCGGTCGCCGAAACAGTTGTGAGGTCAGACAGCTTGGAAATCGTTACTGGCGGCGTGGCGTTCTGAGACCCCCCGAACAGCTGCTCGCCGTTATAGGACGTATTCAGAGCTGAAACAGATTTCGACAAGGCGTTCTGCAGGTCGGTGATCAGGGTGATTCCCGTCCCTGAGCCCAGGGCGTTGGCGACGGCCTTCCGAGCGTCTGTGACCGCACCAGAGAACTGAGTCAGCGCCGTGTCCTGCAGGTCGAGCTTGTTCGATGTGACCTTGTTGGAGTCGAGTTGTGACTGGATGCGCGCCTGCAAGGTGCGCATGGCGGTGATCTGGGCTGAGGAGGACCCATAGCCTGACAAACTGTCGGAGAGTTTGCCTGTGCTCGC
>CAIUZX010000415.1 GCA_903903715.1 uncultured Caulobacterales bacterium | reverse complement strand
GACAGACGCGGGCGCCAAGCCATCCCTGAGCGCGTGTGCGGATTCAAACGCGCCCGGGTGACTCCCGCGCAGGCCTTGCAGACGGGGCGGGTAGTAGCCGGGCAGATCCTGCGCCCACGGCGTTTCCGCTGACGCGGGGAATGGGACCGTCAATGCCCCCATCGCGACGGCGACGCCGTTCAGCAGGTCACGGCGATGGATCGACCGGTCAAGACCCAGTTCTCGATCCTGCTTCGACATGCGTCGACCCATCCGACGTGCTCCCGAGCGTTCTGCTAAGCCGTTATCGCCTTCAGACGAGGGGCGGCCTCGTCCAGAGAGCGGCGAAGAATGCCTACGGCCGTGTCGACTTCCTCACGGCTGATCACCAGGGGCGGGCAGAAGACGAGGCTGTCGCGAATGGCGCGAACCATCAGGCCGTTGGCGATACACAGATCGCGAACGATCGGACCCGCCTTGCCTTCCTTCCCGCCGAAGCGATGGTTCGTGCCCGGTTCGCTGACGATCTCGACCGCGCCGATCAGGCCCGTCATTCGCGCCTGTCCGACCAGAGGATGATCGGTCAGGGAGGCGAAGGCGGCTTGCGCGTACGGGCCGATATCGCTGGCCACGCGCTCGACCAGACCTTCGCGCTGGATGATCTCGATATTGGCCAGGGCCACCGCTGCGCAGGTCGGGTGTCCTGAATAGGTGTAGCCGTGGATGAAGTCGTCTCCATAGCCCCGCAGCACCTCCACAATATGGTCCGCCACGCCCACCGCTGAGATCGGTAGGTAACCGGACGACAGACCCTTGGCCATGGACACCAGATCCGGCTTCACGCCGTACTTCTGGAAGCCGAACCAGGCGCCCAGACGTCCGAAGCCGCAGATTACTTCGTCGCAGATCAGAAGAATGCCGTACTTTCGGCAAACGGCTTCGATCTTCGGCCAATAGCCGGCTGGTGGGATGATCACACCGCCGGCGCCCTGCACCGGCTCGCCGATGAAGGCGGCGACATTTTCTGGGCCGACTTCAAGAATCCGCTCCTCCAGCGCGGCCACGGCCCTATTGCAAAAGGCCTCCTCGTCTTCGCCGAAGCCCAGATTGAAAGCATAGGGCTGCATGATGTGCTCAAAGCCGGGCACGAGTGGTCCGCCCTGGGATCGCATGGGGGACATGCCGCCCAGGCTCACACCGCCGATGGTCGAACCGTGATAGGCGTTATGCCGCGCAATGATGATGTTTCTGTCCGGTTGTCCCTTGGCGCTCCAGTAGAAGCGGGCGAGGCGGATCAAAGTGTCGATCGCCTCGGAACCCGAGCTGTTGAAGAAGACGTGTGTGAGGTTGCCGCCGAGCACGCTGGCGATCTTGGCGGCGAGGTTCACCGCGGGTGGCGTCGCGGTCTTGAAGAACGTGTTGTAGTAGGGAAGCTCGACCATCTGGTCGTAGGCGACCCGCGCCAACTCCTCGCGCCCGTAACCAACCTGGACGCACCATAGTCCCGCCATGCCGTCCAGAATGGCGCGGCCATCTCCGTCATAGATGTGGCAGCCGCTGGCCCGCGTGATGATGGTCGACCCTCCGAGCTTCTGCATGAGCCCGTGGTCCTGCTGCGCAGGAAGGTGGTGCGCCACATCGAGCCGGCGGAGTTCAGCGATGTCGTAGTTGCGAAGCGTCATTGCGAGGTATCTTCCGTGATTTGGAACGCTGTGATGGTCTGAACTAATTGAGAAGGACGACCGGGGAGCAGGCGTGCCAGCTGACCCAGACAGCCTGGCCGACCGCGAAGTCTTCCTGATCCCATCTCGTCAAGTTACTTCTTAAAGCTTTGATATAACTACCTGTTGTGAGCTGAAGCTCATAAACAGACTCAGAGCCAAGATAGGAAATGTGGCGGATGAGCGCGCGGGCCGCGTTCGTGCCTTCAGGCGCATCTTCCAGTTCCGGCACAGTCGCGTCATGCGCCCGACCCAGGATCTCTATCTTTTCCGGACGGATCGCCACCCAAACAGTGGCGCCGGTCGCGCCGGTCACGCCGTGATCCAGGTATACCGGCACACCCAGATCCGCGCATTCCACTATCGCGTGGTCCGGCTCATCTACGGTCAGCCGACCTTCAAACATGTTCACCTGACCGATGAAGTCGGCGACAAATCGGCTGTTCGGAAATTCATAGAGATCCGACGGCGTGCCCACCTGTTGAAGCAAGCCCCTCGACATCACGGCGCAACGGGTCGCCATGGCCAGAGCCTCATCCTGATCGTGCGTGACGATCAGGAATGTGATTCCTACACGCTCCTGCAGCTGTGTGAGCTCATAACGCATTTGCTCCCGAAGCTTGGCGTCCAGCGCCGAAAGAGGCTCGTCGAGCAGGAGAACGCGCGGGCGCTTGATGAGGGCGCGCGCCAACGCCACTCTCTGGCGCTGTCCGCCTGACAACTGGTCCGGCCTGCGTGCGCCGAACTCCTCGAGCTTCACAAGCGCGAGAGCCTCCGTCACGCGGCGATCAATTTCGGGCTGCGCCACGCGATCGACCTTCAGGCCGTACCCGACATTCGCCGAAACAGACATGTGCGGGAAAACGGCGTAAGACTGAAACACCATATTGACCGGACGACGGTTCGGAGGGGTCTCGGTCATGTCCTGACCGTCAATGAGGATGCGGCCCTCATCCGGCGTCTCAAACCCAGCGACCATACGCAGCAATGTGGTCTTCCCACAGCCTGACGGTCCAAGCAGGGCGAAGAATTCGCCCTCATCGATGGACAGGGAAACGTTGTCCACCGCAACGACCCGCCCATAGCGTTTGGTGACATTCTCGAAGGTGATGATCGATCGTCCGGTCATGCCGCTAGCCCGTATGTCCGTCACGCCCAGCGTCGGCGCCCTGCAGACGTAGGCCGATCGCTGTAAGCGCAACCGTGATGACGATCAGAAGCGTCGATGCTGCATTAACTTCAGGCGTCACCGAGAACCGGATCATGGAGAAGACCTTCACTGGAAAGGTGATCGTGTCGGGGCCCGAGGTGAAGAAGGTTATGACAAAATCGTCGAGGCTCAGGGTGAAGGCCAGCAAACCGCCGGCGAACAGAGCGGGGCGCATGTGCGGCACGATGACGTCCATGATGGTGCGCCATTCGCTGGCCCCAAGATCCCGAGCGGCTTCTTCCTCCTCACGATTGAATGAGGCGAGACGCGCTCGCACCACGCTGGCGACGAAGCTGAACGAGAACGAGACGTGGGCGATGATGATGGCGCCGAGATTTAGCGGCCACGGAAAATAGGTCGGCCAGGGTACGACCTTCGTGAAAAACACGAGAAGCGCTACACCCATGCAGATCTCGGGAACAACGATGGGAAGGGAGAGTGCGCCTTCCAGGGCCGGCTTGAACGGGAAGCGGAAGCGCCAGAGGAGGAGCGCTGTGGCGGCGCCCAGGCACAGGCTCAGCGCGGTCGATACCGCCGCGATGACCAGGCTGTTGGCGAAGGCGGTTAGCAGCGACGTGTCCTGCAGGACCATCGCATAGTAATCGAGGGTGAAGCCGCGCCAGACGATGTTCCGCTTCGACTGATTGAAGCTGAACACGATCAGGGTCAGCAGCGGGGCATAGAGGAACAGGGTCGTCGCGCCTACCCAAAGACGAAGCGGCCATCGGCTGAGATAGTCCAGCGGCCCGGGCTTGGGACGTGTTTCGCGCAGTGTCGTCATCCGCCCCTCCGCTTTGAGCCCAAAAGCGCCTGGAGAGCGATGGCGGCGAAGGTCATGTACATGAGCAAAAACGAGAGCGCCGCGCCGAACGGCCAGTCGTTCGCCGATTTGAACTGACGCTCGATGACATTGGCGATCATCTGGCTGTCCACACCGCCCAGAAGCTCAGGCGTCAGGAAAGCGCCAAGGGACGGGATCAGCGTCACCATGACTCCTGAGGCGATCCCGGGCATGGCCAGGGGGGCGACGATCTGGAGGATCGTGCGAACGTGCCCGGCGCCGAGATCGAGGCTGGCTTCCAGAAGCGAGCGATCCAGACGATCCATCGCCGAATAGAGCGGCAGGACCATGAACGGCAACTGGACGTAGACGAGTCCCAGGATCACGGCGAAGTTATTGTAGAGAAGGTCCAACGGTGTGAAAGCGGCCAGCCGACCGATGTGCAGCGCGTCGAGACTCCGCGCGAGCAAAGACCACAAAAGTCCAAGAAATCCGTTGATATATCCTTGGGTTCTCAGGACGGCCATCAAGGCGTAGGTGCGGATCAGAAGGTTTGTCCAGAAGGGCAGCATGATCAGAAGCAGAAGCCATGGCTTCGTGCTCGGGCGGGCGAAGGTGATCGCCAGCGCGACCGGGAAACCGACCAGAAGGCAGATCACCGTCGTCACCGCGGCAAACAGGAACGACTTGAAAAGGATCGACAGGTAGAGCGGGTTCAGCGCATGGGCGTAGTTTGCAAACGTGCCGTCCACCACGATATCGGTCAGACCCTGATTGTGTCCGAAAGAATAGCCCCACACGATCGCCAGCGGCGCGAGCAGGAAGGCGAACAGAAATAGTGTCGGTGCGGACAGCAACGACGCGAACAGGCCCGGGCTCTTCCGCCAGCTGTCCTGAGTATGCTCAGCCATGAGGGCGCTCCAATCCCGTCATGCCGCTTTCACTCGCGTGATCAGTTCGTCAAACATCCGTGAGCGTTCGACCCCCTCAAAATCTCCGTACTCGCACTTGGCCATGCGATCTGCTGGCGGGAAAATCGCAGTGTTGTTCCGATAGCTTTCCGGCATCAGCTTCAGGACTTCGGCGTTGGGCGTCGGGTACATGATGGTGTTGCTGATTTCGGCCCCGACCTTGGGGTCGAGCAGGAAGTTTATGAAACGGTGCGCATTGTCAGGACGCGGCGCGCCCCTCGGGATGCACAAACCGTCCGACTGGATGATTGTCCCTTCCTTCGGCACCAGGAAGGCGAGGTCGTCGTCTTCCTGCATGACCTGCGCTATGTCGCCGTTGTATTCGAGCACCAGATCGACGTCGCCAGCGAGCAGAAGATCCTGTCCGTTGTCTTCGTGGAAGACCCTGATGTTGCGCTTTTGCCGGATGTACATCGCCTCGATCTTCGGCAGTAAGCTGTCCGGCACGTCACGGACGGAATAGCCCATGTACTTTGCGGCAAGCTTGATGAGATCATCCGCTTCGGAAAACAGCGAGATCCGCCCTTTGTAGCGATCGCTTTCGAACAGCCACTTCCAAGTGTCCGGCGGGCCGTCCACCTTGGATTTGCGATAGCCGACGCCAAGCACCAACCACGTATAAGGAATCGAATAGCGGCGACCCGGATCAAAGATTGTCGATTGGAATTCCGGCGCCAGGTTCTTGAAATTCGGGATCTTGGAGTGATCCAGCGGCTGGATCAGGTCTGCGAGGCGGAGACGCGTCACAAACTCGTTGGTCGGCACGATCACGTCAAAGCCGGGATTGCCGGCTCTGAGCTTTGCGAACAATTCGTCGTTGTTGGCGAACAGGCTCATGTTCACATCGACGCCGGTGGCCTGCTTGAATTCCGCTAGGGTGTCCTTCCCGACGTACGTGTCCCAGTTATAGAAATTCAGCTTCGCTTCTTCATCATTGGAGCCGCGCCGAATGCTGGGCGCGCAACCCTCAAGACCGAAGGATAACCCGACCGCCGCCGCGCCCGAGGCTCCGAGCGCCGCCAAAAGCGAGCGTCGATGCGGGCGGGAGCGATGGGAGGGCTTCGCTTCAGGCATTGTGCAGGTACCAGTCGAGGTCGAGCGACGTCACGACTTCGAAAAACCGATCCTGCTCCTGGCGTTTCAGCGCGCAGTACATCCGCACAAATCGTTCGCCGAGATAGTCCGCCATCACCTCTGACGCCTCCAGCGCGTCGACCGCAGCGAACCAGTTGTTGGGTAAACGCTCCTTCGACTCCTTGGCCGCCGCGTATCCATCTCCGATCACCTTTGGACCGGGATCGATCTTGTGGGTCATGCCATAGTGGACACCCGCCAGCACGGCGGCCAGGGCGAGATAAAGATTGGCGTCAGCCCCGGCCACACGGTGCTCGACGTGTCGGGTCGAGGCGGGACCCGCAGGGATCCGCAAAGACACGGTGCGATTGTTGACGCCCCAGGTCGGCGCCACAGGGGCGTAAGAGTTCGCCCGAAAACGCCTGTAACTATTGGCGTTCGGCGCGAAGATCGCCATGGAATCAGCGAGCAGGGCCTTCATGCCCCCGATCGCGTGAACGAGACTAGGGTCGCCCTCCGGCGGCTCCGCCGCGAAGATGTTCGGCGACGCTTTGTCGGCGACGCTGACGTGCAGATGCAGGCCGCTGCCCGCCTGTTCCGCGAACGGCTTGGCCATGAACGTCGCCATCAGGCCGTGTTGCATCGCCACGCCCTTGGCGAGGCGTTTGTACACGACCGCATCGTCGGCGGCCCGCAAGGCGTCTGCCTTGTGCTTCAGGGTCAGCTCGACTTGACCTATTCCGTATTCGGCGATGGCGCCTTCGAGGGGCACACCCTGAATGTCGGCAGTCTCCCAAAGGTCGCGAAGAAAGTCACCGATCTCTGCCATCTCATCGAGACCGTAGACGCCGTTTAAATTGGCGCGCTCGCCCGTGGCGGGATGGCGCGCCATCTGAAGCCGACCATCGGCCGACCTGTGGGCGTCGAGTAGATAGAACTCGAGCTCACACGCCGCCACGGGCGTCAGACCATCGGCGCGAAAGCGCTCGATCACGCGGTTCAATACTACTCTGGGATCGAGATCGCTCGGCGTTCCGTCGAGTTCGTGCATTGAGCACAGGACTTGGGCGACATCCGACCCCAGCCATGGGGCGCGAACCAGCGTTCCCGCAACCGGCCGCGCGAGCATGTCCGCGTCACCGTTCTCCCAGACAAGACCTGTATCGTACGCGTCCTGTCCGGTGATATCGACGACCTGCACGGATCCCGGAAGAAAGCGGCCGTAGTCATAAATCGCTTGCAGCTCGTGGCGGCGCAGACGCTTGCCCCGAGGCACGCCGCTCATTCCGGTGAACAGGATCTCGACGTACGCAACGTCCGGATTGTCCCGAAGAAAGTCGCGACATTCGGCTGGGTCAGCGGCCAAGCCGCGCGCAATCGGCGAATCGGAAGTCAAGATCGGGCCTCTCAGAAGCGGCGGTCGAATCGAATGAACCCACACAATGTGCAGCGAGCATTCAATCTGTGATCACTATTTCGACGCGACTGATCTGAAGTCAAGCGACAGTTCAGGCGAATTCGCCATGCCTCATCAAAAGTTCTGTGAGATCACAGATTTCGCATTTTCTGCGGGCGGCGATGTCAGCCCGACACGGTCCAACAGGTATGCGAGAGCGGACAGAGCGACGGCGCCCAGCACGATGGGCGCAAACAGCCAAGTCCAGTGACCAGACTGGTTCAACATCAGATATCCGCTGACGGCGGCGGGCGGGTGCAAGGTTCGGGTCGACTGCATAGCCAGAGCGGCCAAGCCCACCGCAAGACACGCCGCGTAACCGCTTGGCCCCAGCAAAAGGCCCACCAGCCAGCCGCTCACGGCGGCAAGGCTGTGCCCACCAATGACCGCTCTTGGTTTCGCGGCGTCTGTGCCGGGGAGGGTGGCGAGCAGGACGGATGTGCTAGCAAAGGTCATCGCCGTCGCTGGCGCGCCG
>CAIUZX010000414.1 GCA_903903715.1 uncultured Caulobacterales bacterium | reverse complement strand
CGGGCTGGCCGGCCCGACCGATCAGGGCCCGTTGATCAACACCGCCGCGGTGGCCAAGGTTGCGCGCCATGTCCAGGCGCTGCTGGAGGATGGGGCGAAACTTCTGACCGGCGGACTGCCACACGATCTCGGCGGCACCTATTACCAGCCGACCGTGATGACGGGCCTGAAGGCCGACAACCTCCTGAACCGGGAAGAGACCTTTGGGCCGCTGGCCGGACTGATCGCCTTTGAGGACCCAAGCGACGCGATACGGATCGCCAACGACACCCGCTCCGGCCTCGCAGCCTACATGTACACCCGCGATCTTTCCCGGGCCACGCTGGCCAGCGAAGCGCTCGATTACGGCATGGTGGGCGTGAATACGGGCGTCATCTCCAACGAGATCGGCCCCTTCGGCGGCGTCAAGGAAAGCGGACTTGGGCGCGAAGGCTCACGCCACGGCATCGACGAGTACCTGAACCTGAAGATGAGCGTTTTCGCGGTCTGACGGAAAAGCTGCAGTCTCCACGCCATATTTTGCAGCCCATAAGGGCATGATTGCACCCAATTTGAGCAGTTTGCGAGACCCCAATTGTGAACGGCCGTCAAGCCTGTTCGGCGCGAACCTTACCAGAACCTCAAATTTCTCGGAAAGAACCGCCCACTCTCTTATCTCGAACATTTACAATACAAAGACGCATTTTCACATGACAATGCTATGTAAAATCGTATAATCAGTTCATTTTTGAGTTGTAAACAGTAGCTTTATGAATATTATTCACTTGTTAAGATCGATTGTCAATTTTGGATTATTCACTTATCGTTATTGCATCTTAAAAGTCGTTAATTTTCTTAATATTTAACCACCTTGACCTCAAATGTTCGAGCGTGTTGATATTTGTCGAGATTATGTTGCTTGAACTCGTTTGGCGATCTGACCAGCACGCGGCGTTGAGGACGCCGCCCGGGATGGTGATTTCTGCTCAACGCGACAATGGGTGAAGAAGATGGCGCTAAATCGCGAAGACACCTCGACCCGAAGCCTGGCTGGCCTGTACAGCTCAGCGTCGACGTCGCGTGTGTTCAATGCCCTGAAGGTCTTTCAGGCGCACCAGCAGATCGATGACGTATCCTTCAAGCCGATATTCGCCAACAAGCACCTGAACAAGTCGCTGATCGTGAAACATACGCTCCGCATGGATGAGCGTTACATGTTCCAGTATCTCGGCTGTATCGTCACCAAGATCCTGTTTCCGATCGACGTCGAGAACCTCAACGCCGGTGCGCGGTACGTCTATATCGGCCAGCACGGCTGGATGGATATTCTGTCTGCCGACCTCGGCATGGACCGTACCGAGAGCAGCCAGGACTTCGCGGTGCTGGAACTGCTGGACAAGGTCCCCTCCTTCGATCCCTTCCTGCTTCGAGAGTGGCTCGGCCGCGCGGGCATCTACCCGCAAGACGCCTATTTCATGCTGAGCAATATCGACGTCTCGAAGATGGAGTCCTTCGTCTTCTCGGAAGTGTCCCGCCTGGTGGCCAACGCCTTCGCCGGCGCCACGACCCACGAAACCATCATCAAGCTCGTGCGCAAGCTCCTGAACTCATCTTACGACGAGGAGCTCGAGCCCCTGCGACTGGTGCTCGGCCTCTCGCGCATGGAGTTCCGTGACGGCCTGTTCGCCTGGAAGGGCTTCCTCTACTACAAGTGGATGGCGAAAAACATTCAGCCGCTGATCCCCAGGCTGATCACAGATCTTGGGCGGGTCATGCCGCCACGCCGGAACGACCCGGAAACCTACGACGCGATGGAAGACATGCGCCGCAAACTCGGGCGCGACATGGTGGCCATGTTCAACTCCGCCGCGGCGTCGGTGAACCTCTACGAGACCTCGTTCAAGGACTTGAGCGAAGGCCACAGCGCCAAGGGATTCCGCGAATTCCTGCTGTCGGCCCCGGATCAGTTCATCGCGCTGGGCGAAAAGATGGGCATCTTGTCCCACCTCCTGCACTCCTGGCAGTTCCGCACGAGTGGCAAGCGCGTCATGACCATCAAGTCGGACGAGCTCTGGCTGATGCTGCAGGAGTACTGCGAATGCGTCGCGCCGATGGAGGTGCGTCGCGAGGATCCGGTCTTCGAGTTTACCTGATCGACGCGCCCAATTCGGGCGCAATGCCCGGCGAATTCGTCAGCCCAGCTAATGGGTTGTGACGAAGATTTAAGGTTTTCTTCTCATTAGGGATTTCTGTAAGGCCCGTTTTAGAGGTTTGGGAACGAATCCTCACCTGGTCAGACCGCCACTCAAACACGGCGGACACGTCCGGAGAACGAGCCATGCCGATCCCGTTTGCGATGCGCCAAGTCGAGACCCTGTCCTTCGAGCAGGACATGGATTTCGTGCAATTCCTGGCGTTCGGCGCGCAGGCCACCTATCCGTACGTCGAACCGCCGCCGGCCAATGACCTGTCCGGGCGCGAATTCGAGATCACGCCCGGTCCCGTGCCGTTGCTGCCCAATCTGTTTGTCGACTGAGGCTGGTTGACAACCCTACACGGCCTCGGCGACCGCGAGGCTGGTGCGCAGGTCGCGCTTGAGGAATTTCCCGCTGGCGTTCCTCGGAATGGCCTCCTCAAGGAACCAGATGTAGCGCGGGATCTTGTGGCGGGCGAGGCTGGCCGCGCAGTGCGCCCGCACCGCTTCCGCCGACAGGGTCTTCCCCGGGTGCAAGAGGATGGCCAGCCCCACCTCTTCCCCCAGCCGGTCGTCCGGCACGCCAAACACGCAGCACTCGACGATTTCCGGCAGCCGGTGGACGCAGGTCTCGACCTCGGCGCAGAAGATGTTCTCCCCGCCCCGTAGCACCATGTCCTTCTTGCGGTCGACGATGTAGATGAAGCCATCCCCATCGAGCCGCGCCACGTCTCCGGTGTGCAGCCAGCCGTCAGTGATCGCCTCCGCCGTCGCCTCGGGACGGTTGATGTAGCCCTTGATCACGGGGGAGCCCTTCACCCACAGCTCCCCGATCTGGCCGACCGGTACGGCCTCCCCCGCTTCGTCCACCACCTTCACCTCGAAGGTCGGCATGGCGGGGCCTGCGCTGTCCGGCTTGTCCACGAAGAAGTCGCCGCTGATGGAGGTGATGATGCCGCAGGTCTCGGTCATCCCATAGCCCGTCTGCGGGCGGGCGGTCGCGACCTGATTGTCGATCTTGTGCACCAGATCCGGCTGCAGCTGCGCGCCGCCGCCGCCCAGCGAGATCAGCGTTGAGGTGTCGCGCGTCGCGAAGTCAGGGTGGCTGATCAGCTCGCGCGACATGACCGGAACGCCCGTCATCGCCGTCACCTTGTGCGTTTCGATCAGGCGCAGAGCCTCCCCCGGATCCCAGCGATACATCAGCACAATCGCGCCCCCCGCCGCCGTGGTGGCGTAGGCGCCGCAATTGTTGGCGGTCACATGGAACATCGGCGTCGGCAACAGGGCGATGGGCACGAGCGGCGGCGCATTGGGATCGACCTCGATCCCCGTCGCGCGCTGGGTGGCCAGGGTCTGCACCTGCCCTGCGAACATCATGTTGAAGAGGTTGGCGATACAGCCCCGGTGGGTCAGCTGCGCGCCCTTCGGAAATCCGGTGGTGCCGGAGGTGTAGAAGATGCAGGCGTCGGAGTCAGGATCGGGCGACACCTCCGGCAGGGCGCCGCCATGACCGGAGACCTCGGCCCAGGCGAACTGACCCGGCTTTGCGGTGGCGCGCACGGTGACGATCTTCGCGTCGCCGAGGGCCGAACTGTCGCATTCGGCGATACGGTCGAGCCGCTCCTGATCGGCAAAGACGACCTTCGGACGGCTGTCCTTCAGGGCGTAGGCCATCTCCTCCGGCACCCACCAGGCGTTCATGCCGACCGCGGCGATTCCGCAGGAGACGCACGCCCAGTAGACCAGCAGCCATTCAGGGAAGTTGCGCATGGCGATGGCGACCCGGTCGCCGGGACGCACCCCTTGCGCAAACAGCCACGCCGCAGTGGAAGCGACGACCTTGTGCGCCTCGGCGTAGGTGATCGCCTCGCCGTCATAGATCAGGTAGGGCCGCTCAGCATAAGCCGCCGTCGACAGCCACAGGTCGCGCACGCTGGGCGGGGCGTTTTTGAAGGCGCGAAGGCTATGCCCGCCAACCTCGACCTCAACAATTTCAAAGGCTGCGCCCGGCGCCGTCAGTTCGTTCCAGGCGGCTTTCAGTTCACTGTAATGCATCGGCGTTTCAGTCCTACTCGGCGGCGAGTTGTGCATGGGGTGCGGATTGAGGTCCGCGGATGAGACGTCCGGGGGCGGCGCCAGTGGCCTCCCCGTTTTCAAAGGTGACCTCTCCGGCGACGATGGTGGCGCGATAGCCTTCCGCGCGCTGGATCATCCGACGCCCCTCGGCGGGGAGGTCGAACACCATCTCCGGCGGCAGGATCTTCAAGGCGTCGAAGTCGATCAGGTTGATGTCGGCGCGCAGGCCGGGCCTCAGCTCCCCCCGGTCCCGCAGACCGTAGAGTTGCGCCGTGCGTTGGGTCTGCATCTGGATCACCTGCTCCAGCGGAAGGCGCGGCCCGCGCGAGCGGTCGCGCACCCAGTGGGTCAGCATGTAGGTCGGGAAGCTCGCATCGCAGATCACGCCGCAGTGCGCCCCGCCGTCCGACAGGCTGAGCACCGTCGCCGGATGGTTCATCATCTCGTAGATGTGATCGAAGTTGAAGTTCGCGTAGTTGAGCAGCGGCAGGTAGACATAGCCGCGCCCGTCCTTCTCCATCAGCATGTCGAACACGATCTCGACGGGCGACCGGTCCGTCGCCTTGGCTTGCGCCGCCACACTGGCGTCCGCCGCCGGCTCGTATTCGAGGCCGCCCGGCTGCTCCAGCCGGAACATGCGGTCAAAGCCTTGCGTGAGGATGTAGCCCAAAGGCCCCATTTCCGCAGGTGATTCGGCGATCAGCTTCGAACGGATCTCAGGATCCTTGAGCCGCTCCAGACGCGCCTCGAACGGCAGGTCGGCGATGGCGCGATAGGTCGGGTGGGCGATGAAGGGGTGCACCGTGCTCTGCCAGCCCAGCACCATGCCGGTGGGCCGACAGGCGATCTGGGCCGTCACATCCGCCCCCGCTTCCCGCGCCTGATCGGTCAGGGCGAGGAGGTCACGCCAGTTGTCGGCGTGGATGGGCGACTGCAGCAGGGCGAAGGTCACCGGCACGCCGGTCTCCGCCGACAGGGCCTGCATCCAGCGGAACTCTTCCGTCGCCGGCGTCATGTCCGAGGCCATCTCGAACACGCCGTGACCGGCTTCAGCGAGAGCCCGGCCGATGCCGATCAGCTCGGCGGCGTTGGCGAAGGTGCCGGGCACCGGCTCCCCGTCCTTGGAGAGGTGCAGCACGGTGCGGGAGGTGGAAAAGCCCAGCGCCCCGGCCTCGACGCCCTCGCGCACCAGCCGCGCCATCTGCGCTATATCATCGTCGTTGGCCGCTTCGTTCCGCGCCCCCCGCTCGCCCATCACATAGGCGCGGACGGCGCCGTGCGGCACCTGCGTCGCCACATCCAGCACGCGGGGCGTGTCTTCGAGCGCGTTGAGATATTCGGGGAAGGTCTCCCAGTTCCAGCGGATGCCCTCCGCCAGCGCCGCGCCGGGGATGTCCTCCACCCCCTCCATCAGCGCGATCAGCCAGTCGTG
>CAIUZX010000413.1 GCA_903903715.1 uncultured Caulobacterales bacterium | reverse complement strand
GGCGCGCTGGGGCGATGCCAAAAGCCCGGTCATGATCGACGGTGAGTGGGAGGGGGAGCTTCCGCCTCTGGGGGCCGTGACGGTCGAGAGCCGCAAGGGCTGCGACATCTCACCCATCGACATCCGCAATGAGCGGTCGGCGCGGCGGGTGCAGGCCTATGTGTGGGCGGGGCAGACGGATCGACTGGCGCGCCTGCAGGCCGCGATCGCCATGGCGCGTTCGACGGGCCTTGATCTCGCACAGGCGGACGCCGCGGACTGGGTGGAGGCGAACGTCCGGCCGACCCCCGGCGTCGTCACCGTGCTCTATCACTCCGTCATGTGGTCCTACCTGCCCACCGACATTCAGGCGCGCATCGCGGCGCATATGGAGGCGGCGGGGCGAGAGGCCACGCCGCAAGCGCCGGTCGCCTGGCTGACCATGGAGCCCGCCCAGCCGGTGCAGCTTTTCATGGAGCTGGCGCTTCACGTCTGGCCAAAGGGTGAGCGTCGGCGCCTCGGACTTGTGCATCCACACGGCGCGGCGGTCCGCTGGGGCGCTTCAGACTGACGTCCGGGGGCGCCGATGTGGCAGCCTGTCCCCATGATTCATGGAGCTTCAACCAGACTTGGCGCCACAATCGTGTGCATCTTGGAAATCAAGGGCTTCCCAAACGGCGCGCTCCACTTAAATATTCCCTTTACCGGGCGTCGTGCGCGGGGGTTACGGAGACGGTTTTGATGACCGAGCGAAAGCAAGGTGATCAAGGTAATGGTGTAGGATCTGCGGTCGTCACCCAGGTCAAGCCCAAGGTTCAGCGACCCTCGCTGTACCGTGTGCTGCTCTTGAATGACGACTATACGCCAATGGAATTCGTCGTTTACGTGTTGGAGCGCTTCTTCAACAAGTCTCGTGAGGAAGCCACTCGCATTATGCTGCATGTTCATCAGCACGGTGTGGGCGTTTGCGGGATTTTTACCTACGAAGTGGCTGAAACAAAGGTGGCTCAGGTGGTCGACGCCGCGCGACGGCATCAACACCCCCTGCAGTGCACCATGGAAAAGGATTGAGAGGTCCGCCGTGCCGTCGTTCTCGCGCAATCTGGAAGAGACCCTCCACCGGGCCGTCGCTTACGCCAATCAGCGCAAGCACGAGTTCGCGACTTTGGAGCACCTGCTCCTATCCCTGCTGGACGACGCCGAAGGGGCGGCGGTCATGCAGGCGTGCAGCATCGATCTCGATATTCTGAAGAAAAATCTGGTCAACTATCTGGACACAGAACTGAAATCCCTCGTCACCGATTCCGGTGAAGACGCCAAGCCGACGGCCGGGTTCCAGCGGGTGATCCAGCGGGCCGTGATCCACGTGCAGTCGTCCGGTCGGGACGATGTGACCGGGGCGAACGTGCTGGTGGCCGTCTTCTCCGAGCGGGAGAGCCATGCGGCCTTCTTCCTGCAGGAGCAGGACATGACCCGCTACGACGCGGTCAACTTCATCGCCCACGGCATCGCCAAGAAGCCCGGCGCGTCCGAGCCCCGCAACGTGCGCGGCTCCAGCCCCGGCGCCTCTGAGGCCGAGGCTGAAGACAAGCCCGCCTCGAAGTCGGGGGAGGCGCTTGACGCCTACTGCGTCAACCTCAACGAAAAGGCGCGGCAGGGGAAGGTTGATCCCCTGATCGGTCGTCACGCGGAGGTGGAGCGCTGCATCCAGATCCTGTGCCGCCGGACCAAGAACAATCCGCTGCTGGTCGGCGATCCGGGGGTGGGCAAGACCGCCATTGCCGAAGGCCTTGCGCGCAAGATCGTCAATGGCGAGGCGCCTGGCGTCCTGGCCGGCGCGACGATCTTCTCCCTCGACATGGGGGCTCTGCTCGCCGGAACCCGCTATCGCGGCGACTTCGAGGAGCGGGTCAAGCAGGTGGTGAAGGAACTGGAGAACCACCCCAACGCGGTCCTGTTCATCGACGAGATCCACACGGTGATCGGCGCGGGCGCGACCTCGGGCGGGGCGATGGACGCCTCCAACCTCTTAAAGCCGGCGCTCGCCTCCGGCACCCTGAAGTGCATGGGCTCCACCACCTATAAGGAGTTCCGCCAGCACTTCGAAAAGGACCGCGCCCTGGTGCGTAGGTTCCAGAAGATCGACGTGACCGAGCCGTCTCTCGACGACTCCATCAAGATCCTCAAGGGCCTGAAGGTCTATTACGAAGAGTTCCACAAGCTGCGCTACACCAACGATGCGGTGAAGGCGGCGGTGGAGTTGTCGGTGAAGTTCATCACCGACCGCAAGCTGCCGGACAAGGCCATCGACATCCTCGACGAGGCGGGCGCCTCGCAGATGCTGGTGCCCGAGGCCAAGCGCAAGAAGACCATCGGCGTGAAGGACATCGAGGCGGTCGTCGCCAAGATGGCCCGCATCCCGACCAAGTCGGTCTCCAAGACCGATACGGAGGCGCTGCGCAGCCTGGAAAGCGATCTGCAGCGGGCGGTCTACGGACAGGACGAGGCGATTTCGCAACTGTCTGCGGCCATGAAGATGAGCCGCGCGGGCCTGCGCGACGCGCAAAAGCCCATCGGTAGCTATCTCTTCTCCGGCCCCACGGGCGTCGGCAAGACGGAGGTGGCGCGCCAGCTCGCCCTGACCCTCGGGATCGAACTCCTGCGCTTCGACATGAGCGAGTACATGGAGCGGCACACTGTCAGCCGTCTGATCGGCGCGCCTCCGGGCTATGTCGGTCACGACCAGGGCGGCCAGCTGACCGACGCCGTCGACCAGCACAAGCACGCCGTCGTCCTGCTCGACGAGATCGAAAAGGCGCACCAGGACGTCTACAACATCCTCTTGCAGGTCATGGACCACGGCACGCTGACGGACTCCAACGGCAAGAAGGTCGACTTCCGCAACGTGGTTCTGATCATGACCACCAATGCGGGCGCCTCGGACAACAACAAGGCCGGCATCGGCTTTGGCCGCGGCCGCGTCACCGATGCGGACGAGGTGGCGATCAACCGCCTGTTCACGCCGGAGTTCCGCAACCGTCTCGACTCGATCATCACCTTCAAGCCGCTGCCGCCGGAAGTCATCCGCAACGTCGTGCAGAAGTTCGTCATGCAGCTTGAGGCGCAGCTCGCCGACCGCCACGTGACGATCGAACTCTCCGACGACGCCGCCGACTGGCTGGCCAAGAACGGCTATGATGAGCTCTTCGGCGCCCGCCCGCTGGCGCGCGTCATCCAGGAGAACATCAAGAAGCCGCTGGCGGACGAGATCCTGTTCGGGCGCCTCGTGCGCGGCGGGCATGTGATCGTCGGCCTGAAGGACGGCAAGATGGTCTTCTCGATCGACGAAGGCAAGGAACGCCCCACGGACGACACGGTGGACGACGCGGAGCCTGGCGAACCGGCCCTGGCGGACTGATCGCATCGGCCGGATCTCTGCGGCCTGACCTCTGGGGCCTGACCTCTGGGGCCCGATCCTGGCAAGAGCAGCGGTTGCGTCTCCTAACGGGAAAGGCCGCCGCGTGATCGTTGCTCTTGTCGCCGCCATTGGCGTGATGTCCGCCGCCTCGCCCAGCAATGCAGGGACGCCGTCGCCGACATTGACCGCGAACG
>CAIUZX010000412.1 GCA_903903715.1 uncultured Caulobacterales bacterium | reverse complement strand
CCGAACACGCTGGGGAACAGATCGGGCTGCAACCGGCCCAGAAGCACATTGCAGTCCGTCACCGTCAACGGCCCGCCGCGGCGATAGCAGGCGGGGCCGGGATCTGCGCCCGCCGAGTCCGGGCCAACCCTAAGGCGCGAGCCGTCGAAGCGGCAGATGGAGCCGCCCCCCGCCGCCACGGTGTGCAGGCTCATCATCGGCGCCCGCAGCCGGACGCCGGCGACGCGGGTGTCATAGGTGCGCTCATAGTCCCCGGCATAGTGGGCGACGTCGGTGGAGGTGCCGCCCATGTCAAAGCCGATCAGCCGGTCAAAGCCCGAGGCGCGCGCGGTCTGGGCCATGCCGACGACGCCCCCCGCCGGGCCGGACAGCACCGCGTCCTTGCCGCGAAAGCGCGCCGCGTCCGTCAGCCCGCCGTTCGACTGCATGAAATAGAGCCGCACCTCGCGCCCGAGATCCCGCGTGACCCTTTGCACATAGTCGTCGAGCACGGGGCTGAGATAGGCGTCCGCCACCGTGGTGTCGCCCCGGCCCACCAGCTTGATCAGCGGACTGACCTGGTGGCTGACGGAGACCTGGGTGAAGCCGACGCGCCGGGCGACGGCGGCGACCGTCTCTTCATGCGCCGTGTAGCGATAGCCGTGCATCAGCACGATGGCGACGCTGCGAAAGCCGTTCCTATAGGCGGCGGAAAGCCCCGCTTCCGCCGCCGCGTCATCAAGAGGCCGGTCAATGCGCCCGTCCGCCAGCACCCGCTCGTCGATCTCCACCACATGGGCGTAGAGGGGCGGCGGCTTGACGATGTTGCGGTCGAAGAGGCGGGGCCGCGCCTGATCGCCGATCACCAGCGCGTCGGCGTGACCCCTGGTGATGGCGAGCACCGTGGGCGCGCCCTTGCGCTCCAGCAGGGCGTTGGTGGCGACGGTCGTGCCCATGCGGACGGAGACGGCGCAGGCCCCCTCCCCCGCCTCTGCGAGGATCGCGCGAACGCCTTCGGTCGCGGCGTCGGCGTAACGTTCGGGGTTCTCCGAAAGGAGCTTGCGCACCACCAGCCGCCCGTCCGGCGCCTGGCCGATGACGTCGGTGAAGGTGCCGCCGCGATCAATGAAAAACGCCCAGCCTGAAACCGCCTGATCCGTCCGACTCACTTGCCGCTCACAGTTCGAGCAGGCGGTCCGACAGATCGTTCGCGTGGGGGCCGGTCGACGGGAAGTGTTCCGCCAGCGCCGCGCCGCAGATCTCCACCGCCTTCACGAAGCCCTTGGCGGGGCTCTTCGCTTTCATGCCGTCCTGCACGGCCTTGACGGCGGCGTCCCACACCTTGTCCCCCACCTTGGCGTGGATGCCTTCGTCGGCGAGGATCTCGACGATCCGGTCGTCAAGGCTGGCGAAGATGACAACGCCGGTGCGGCCGTCGGTCGTGTGCAGGCCCGTGGCGGCGAACTGCGCCCAGGCGGCCTTGTGCACCCGGCTCTTCTTCAGCGACGAAGGCGTCAGCACGTGGCGGATCCCAGGGATCGAGGCGAACAGCGCCGCCACGGTGAACAGCACGGCCTGCAGGATCGCATATCCATCGAGGATCATCGTCGTCTCGGCGTCCTTGCTGAGACCCACGCCCGCCCATCCGACGACGGACGTCGATGCGGCCATGACCTGATGCAGCACATCGACGGGATGAATGCCCAGCGCCATGATCACCGGCGGACCGATCAGGGCCGCCGCGGCGCCCGCCGCCAGCGACACTTCCGGATAGGCGGACACCTGCCGCGCCATGACGCAGACGATCTCGCCGTCCGTGCCGGCCTCGGCCTTGGCGACCGCGGCCATGATTTCTTTCTGGTCGGCTTCAGTGATCATCGACACGTCCTCACCAGCTGCCGGAGGAGCCGCCGCCCCCGAAGGAGCCGCCTCCGCCGCCGAAACTGTCGCCGCCGCCGCCACCGCCGCCGCCCCAGTCGTCATCGCGCCCGCCGCGCCCGAGGGAGCTCAGGATCACCAGCGGCCAGAACCAGCCGCCGCCGCCGCCCCGCCGGAATATCGACGACACGACAATGAACACGAAGAACAGGGTGAACAGGGCGCCGATGGGCGAACCGCTGCGCCGATGATGGACAGCCCGCTGCTGCTGTGCAGCGGTCGCCTCCGCCACGCGCTGCTTGGCTTCGGCGTCGTCGAGACCGAGTTGCTCGGTCAGCGCGTCCGCCCCGTCGATCACGCCGCCCGGAACATCCCCCGCGCGGAACTTCGGCAGGATCTTGGTCTGGATGATGTTGCTGGAGAGCGCGTCGGTCAGGATGGGCTCGAGCCCATAGCCGACCTCGATCCGCACCTTGTGCTCCTCCGGCGCGACGATCAAAAGGACGCCGTTGTTCTGGCCCTTCTGTCCGATGCCCCAGTGACGCCCGAGCTGGTAGCCGTAGTCGGAGATCTCCTGCCCCTGCAGGCTCTTGAGCGTCACGACCACGAGCTGGCGACCGTTCTTCTCTTCAAGCGCCTTCAGACGCTGGCTGAGCTCGGCCTTCTGGTCCGCGGGCAAAACGCCCGCCTCGTCCACCACCCGCCCGGTCAGCTCCGGAAAGCGGATGGCTTCAGCCGACGCCAT
>CAIUZX010000411.1 GCA_903903715.1 uncultured Caulobacterales bacterium | reverse complement strand
TGGTCCTTCGGCGAGATCAAGAAGCCTGAGACGATCAACTACCGGACCTTCAAGCCGGAGCGCGACGGTCTGTTCTGCGCGCGGATCTTCGGACCGACGAAGGACTATGAGTGCCTGTGCGGCAAGTACAAGCGCATGAAGTACAAGGGCATCATCTGCGAAAAATGCGGCGTTGAGGTCACCCTCGCGCGGGTGCGTCGTGAGCGGATGGGCCACATCGAGCTCGCGTCCCCTGTCGCGCATATCTGGTTCCTGAAGTCCCTGCCGTCGCGTATCGCGATGATGCTCGACATGCCGCTGAAGGACATCGAGCGGGTCCTGTACTTCGAACAATACATCGTGACCGAGCCTGGTCTCACGCCGCTGAAGCAGCATCAACTGCTGACCGAAGACGACTTCGTGCGTTACCAGGATGAGTTCGGCGACGACAGCTTCACCGCCGAGATCGGCGCGGAAGCCGTCCGCAACCTCTTGATGGCCATTGATCTGGCCAAAGAAGCCGACCGCCTGCGCGGCGAGCTCGCCGACAATCCGTCGGAAATGAAGCAGAAGAAGGCCTCCAAGCGTCTCAAGATCCTTGAGGCGTTCATGGAGTCCGGCAACAAGCCGGAATGGATGATCATGACGGTCGTGCCGGTGATCCCGCCGGAACTGCGTCCGTTGGTGCCTCTGGACGGCGGCCGCTTTGCGACCTCCGACCTGAACGATCTCTATCGCCGGGTCATCAACCGGAATAACCGCCTGAAGCGCCTGATCGAGCTGCGCGCGCCGGACATTATCATCCGCAACGAAAAGCGGATGTTGCAGGACGCCGTGGACGCCCTGTTCGACAATGGCCGTCGCGGCCGGGTCATCACGGGCGCCAACAAGCGTCCCCTGAAGTCCCTCGCCGACATGCTGAAGGGCAAGCAGGGCCGTTTCCGCCAGAACCTGCTCGGCAAGCGCGTCGACTATTCCGGCCGTTCGGTCATCGTCGTCGGTCCTGAGCTGAAGCTGCACGAGTGCGGCCTGCCCAAGAAGATGGCTCTCGAGCTGTTCAAGCCGTTCATCTATGCGCGCCTCGACGCCAAGGGCCTGTCCGGCACCGTCAAGCAGTCCAAGCGTATGGTGGAGCGCGAGCAGCCTCAGGTCTGGGACGTGCTCGAAGAGGTGATCCGCGAGCATCCGGTTCTCCTGAACCGCGCGCCCACGCTTCACCGTCTGGGCATCCAGGCGTTCGAGCCGAAGCTGATCGAGGGCAAGGCGATCCAGCTGCACCCGCTGGTCTGCGCCGCGTTCAACGCCGACTTCGACGGCGACCAGATGGCCGTGCACGTGCCGCTGAGCCTCGAGGCGCAGCTCGAAGCGCGCGTGCTGATGATGTCGACCAACAACATCCTGTCGCCCGCGAACGGCAAGCCGATCATCGTGCCCAGCCAGGACATCGTGCTCGGGCTCTACTACCTGTCTCTCGCCAAGGACGGCGAGCCGGGCGAGGGCAAGCTGCTCGCCAATCTCGGCGAGATCGACGCGGCCCTCGACGCGGGCGTCGTGACCCTGCACACAAAGATCAAGGCGCGCTTCGCCGAGATGGGGCCGGACGGCAAGGTCGTTCCCAAGGTGATCGACACCACGCCGGGTCGGATGAAGATCGCAGCGCTTCTGCCGCATAACACGATGATCGGGCACCGTCTGGTGGCCAAGCCGCTGACCAAGAAGGAAATCGGCAATCTGATCGACATCGTCTATCGCCACTGCGGTCAGAAGGCGACGGTCATCTTTGCCGACCAGATCATGGCGCTCGGCTTCAAGGAAGCGGCCAAGGCCGGCATCTCCTTCGGCAAGGACGACATCGTCATTCCGGAGCGCAAGGTGCCGATCGTCGCCGAGACCCGCACGCTGGTCGAGGAATACGAGCAGCAGTATTCCGATGGTCTGATCACCAAGGGTGAAAAGTACAACAAGGTCGTTGACGCGTGGGCCAAGGCCACCGACCGCGTCGCCGATGAGATGATGCTGGAGATCTCCACCAAGAAGAAGGACGCGACCGGGCGCGAGCTCGAGATCAACTCCATCTACATGATGGCCCACTCCGGCGCCCGTGGCTCCCAGGCGCAGATGAAGCAGTTGGGCGGCATGCGCGGCCTGATGGCCAAGCCGTCGGGCGAGATCATCGAAACGCCGATCATCTCGAACTTCAAGGAAGGCCTGACCGTGCTCGAGTACTTCAACTCGACCCACGGCGCTCGTAAGGGTCTGGCCGACACCGCGCTGAAGACGGCGAACTCGGGCTACCTGACCCGTCGTCTCGTCGACGTGGCGCAGGACTGCATCGTCACCGAGGAGGACTGCGGCACCACGCGCGGCATCACGCTGCGCGCCGTGGTCGAGGGCGGCGACGTTCTGGTCACCCTCGGCACCCGTATCCTCGGTCGTACGGCCGCGGAAGACATCAAGGATCCGGGCACCGGTGAAGTGATCGTTCCCGCCGACACCTATCTTGACGAACCTATGGTCGAGATCGTCGAAGCCGCGGGCGTGTCTTCGGTGAAGGTGCGTTCGGTGCTGGTCTGCGAGGCGCCGGTCGGCATCTGCGGGGCCTGTTACGGACGGGATCTGGCGCGCGGTACGCGGGTCAATATCGGCGAAGCGGTCGGGGTCATCGCGGCCCAGTCCATCGGCGAGCCGGGCACCCAGCTCACCATGCGCACGTTCCACATCGGCGGCACGGCTCAGGTCGCGGAACAGTCGTTCTTCGAATCCAGCAACGACGGTGTAGTGCGCTTTGCGACGCCGAGCTTCGTGACGCTGCAGGATGGCGATCTGATCGCCATGTCACGGAACATGCAGATCGTGGTTCAGGTCGACGGCAAGGACCGCGAGTCCTACAAACTGCCTTACGGCGCCAAGATCAAGGTGAAGGAAGGCGCATCGGTCAAACGCGGCGCCCGCCTCGCCGAGTGGGACCCGTACACCACCCCGATCATCACCGAAGTGGGCGGCATCGTTCGCCTCGAGGATCTGGTCGACGGTCTGTCCGTGCGTGAAGAGGTCGACGAAGCCACCGGCATCGCCAACCGCGTCATCGCCGACTGGCGGGCGAGCCCCCGTGGCTCGGAGCTCCGTCCGGCGGCGGCGGTCACCCTGGAAGGGGCGTATCGCAAGCTCGCCAACGGCGGCGACGCGCGTTACCTCCTGCCGGTGGGTGCGGTTCTCTCCGTCGGCGACGGCGATGAGGTGAAGCCCGGCGACGTGCTGGCGCGTATTCCGACGGAAGGCGCCAAGACGCGGGACATCACCGGCGGTCTGCCGCGGGTTGCGGAACTGTTCGAAGCCCGCCGTCCGAAGGACTGCGCGATTATCGCCGAAATGTCGGGTCGTGTTGAATTCGGCAAGGATTACAAGAACAAGCGCCGGATCAAGATCACGCCGGAAGACGATGGCGACGCCGTCGAGTTCCTCATCCCCAAGGGCAAGCATATCGCAGTCCACGACGGCGATTTCATCTCCAAGGGTGAATACATCATCGACGGCAACCCGGATCCGCACGACATCCTGCGGGTTCAGGGGATCGAGGCGCTGGCCGAATATCTGGTGAACGAGATCCAGGAAGTCTATCGTCTGCAGGGCGTGCCGATCAACGACAAGCATATCGAAGTGATCGTGCGGCAGATGCTGCAGAAGGTGGAAGTGATGGAGCCTGGCGACACGGGCCTGATCCGTGGCGACCACCTCGATAAGCCGGACGCAGAACTGGAAAACCGTAAGTCGGAAGTCCGCGGCGGACGCCCCGGCATCTTCCAGCCGGTGCTCCTCGGCATTACCAAGGCCAGCCTGCAGACCCGCTCGTTCATCTCCGCAGCGTCGTTCCAGGAAACCACCCGCGTCCTCACCGACGCTTCGGTTCACGGCAAGTTCGACACCCTCGAAGGGCTGAAGGAAAACGTGATCGTGGGACGCCTGATCCCCGCTGGCACGGGCGCACAACTGCGCTCCATGCAGAGGGTTGCGGCCAAGCGCGATGCGGCTCTGTCCGAAGCGCGGGAGCAGGCAATCGAAGCCTTCCCGCTCGACCTCGCGGCGGAGATCGAACTCGCCGAGCAAGCGGCTCAACCTGCAGAATAATCTGTAGGCTGTTCATCTAAATAAGCGGGCTCCGGACGTCGACGTCCGGGGCCCGTTTCGTTTGCGGTTACGGCTACTGCGGCGGCGGCGTCGTGGCGCGACGCGTACCGGTGTGGGCCTCCGCCTGTAGGCAACCGCCGCCCAGGTTCGAGCCGGGCCCGTCGCAGGCGACGATGGGGGAGGCGGTCCCGCCCTCCCTGGTCGCCCGCCGGCGGGCGTTGGCGGCGGCTTCGGCGTCGTAGGCTTCGCGCTTGTCGGACGGCAGCGGATCCACCCGCACGCCCCGGGCGGCTTCGCGCACAAAGGCTTTGGCGCAGCGCTCCCGCTCGGCTGGGGTCAAGGCGACATAGTTTTCGTGCGCGCAGCCCACTGTCGAGCGCAGAACGCCGCGAAGACCTCCGCCGCCCTCGGTCTCCACCGTCCGTCCGTATCCAGGGGGCAGGTGAAAACCGGGCGCGGGAACAAAGGGCGCCGTCGCAGAGGCTGTTGGTCGCGCAGGCGGCAGCGGCGCGGGCGCCTCGGCCTTGGGGGCGGCCGCAAGCTGACTTTGCCGCCGCTCCTTCTCCCGCTCCAGCTCCTTTTCCTTCTCCCTGTCCTTGTCCTTTTCCGGGGTCTTGGGCGGTTCCACGGGCTTCGGCGGCTCGAGGGGCTGCGCCTTCGCCTCGACCGTGGGGACGGGTGGGGCAGGGGTGGGCTTGGGCGGCGCTTCAGGCTGAGGTGAGGGCTGGATGACGGCCGTGCTTTCCGGCGCGGAAGGAGAGGGCGGCCGTGACAGCACCTGTCGGGTCGGAGCGGGCGCTTCCGCTTCGATCCTGGCATGACGCCGGGCCGGCATTGGCGCGGGCAGGGGGATGCGGGTCAGCTCGACCTCGATCACCGGTTCTTCGGTCTCGAGCTCAGGTTGGCGAGGCGGGATGTGGAGCGTGGGGGATACGAGGCCGAGGAACAGGATGGCGAGCACGTGCAGGCAAGCCGCGATTGCGGCGGCCGATATACGGTCGCTCCACGGCTGTTGTCTCATGCCTCTCGTCCGTTGTGCGTGGGCGCAATCGCGTTCTAGCATTACAGTTGCAGCTGCAGCTGTAGTCGTGTTTGGACGTGAGCTCGTCGAGCCGTGGCTTGATGGGCTCTTCGCCATAGAGACCAGGCGATGACGTCGGCGGGCTCGATCTTCTGCTGAGATAACCGATTGGCTATGCGTCGGATTTCCTGGACTGACCAGCGGATCAGCTCTGTTGAAGCTGTCTCTTGATCCAGGCTTTCGTTTTTGGGGGCGTCGAGAGGTTGGCGTGGTGTCGGATGGCGGCGGTCATGGCGAAGGCCAGCATGACCAGGGCGACGTGGCGATGCCATCCGTGCCAGGAGCGGGTCTCGTTGTGGTCGAGGCCGAGTTCGTTCTTGGCGGTCTCGAAGCTGTCCTCGATGGCCCAGCGGTGGCCTTCCACCTTGACCAGAGTGTCGATGCCGGTCCCCGCCGGGCTCCAGGTGGTGAAGAAGGCCAGATCGCCATCAGCGATATTGCGGCGGATCAGCAGGCCGCGGGTCCACAGGCCCGATCGGGTCTCTTCGTATTCGTCGGCGTCCATATCGGCCAGCTCGCAATAGGCCCAGTCGTGCAGCCTGGGGCCCTTGGTCCCCTCGCCAGCCGACAGCCGTTTCCAGGCTGAAGCGTCGAGCCCCTTGGCGATATCTTCAGCCGTGCCGGCGACCGGTGGCTTGTCCCCCCAGGATCCGAAGTGATGGTTGCTGGCCACGCCGAGAACGTAGCCCTTGCCGGCGCGCCGAAGGCCCATCTCGATATCGCCAACCCCATAGACCGTGTCGGCCGCCACCCAGGCGAAGGGAACATCGGCGGTGATCGCACGCTCGATCATCTCAAGCGCCAGGGCCGGCTTGGTGGCGAAGGCCGTGCCTGACGGCAC
>CAIUZX010000410.1 GCA_903903715.1 uncultured Caulobacterales bacterium | reverse complement strand
CCGGAGGCGTGGCGGGTGACCTTGGAGATCTCCCCGCGCAGCCGCACATGGCCGAAGGCGTCCTCCAGCGTCCGCTTCAGCGCGAAGGCGAGCTCGGTGACGGAAAAGGCCGGCGCGTTGCCGGGGGGCGTCTCGGTGGTGTCGCCCATCTCGGTCTCTGACATCATGGGGCTACCTTAGCGCGGTTCGCGCGTCTGTGCAGGGGCCGCTTGCGCGGAGTGGGCGCGACGGCGTAGGAGCGCGCTTCGACATGAGAACCGGCGGACGAGGGTCAAGGCGATGAACGTGCTTCTGGTGGGCTCCGGCGGCCGCGAACATGCCCTCGCCTGGAAGATCGCCCAGTCTCCCTTGCTGACGCGGCTGGTGGCGGCGCCGGGCAATCCGGGGATCGCCGAGGTCGCCGAACTCGCGTCGGTGAAGGCCGACGATGCGCCGGGCCTTGTGCGCCTCGCGCAGGAGATGGCCGCAGACCTCGTCGTCGTGGGGCCGGAGGCGGCGCTGGCGCAGGGCCTTGCCGATCAGCTGGCGGCGCTGGGCATCCCTTGCTTTGGCCCAAGCCGCGCCGCGGCGCAGCTCGAGACCTCCAAGGGCTTCACCAAGGCCTTCTGCACGCGGCACGACATCCCCACTGCCGACTATGTCGAGTGCGACAGCGCAGGTGAGGCGATCGCAGCCCTCGACCGCTTCACCGCCCCTTACGTGATCAAGGCCGACGGGATTGCGGCGGGAAAGGGCGTGGTCATCGCCGCCAGCCGCGCGGACGCGGAGGCCGCGATCACCGACATGTTTCACGGGCGCTTCGGCGCCGCAGGCGCGCGGGTGGTCATCGAAGCCTTCATGACCGGCGAGGAAGCCTCGGTCTTCGCCCTGTGCGACGGTCGCAACGCCGTGCTGTTCGGCGACGCTCAGGACCACAAGCGAGTGGGCGACGGTGATGTCGGCCCAAACACCGGCGGCATGGGCGCCTATTCACCGGCCCCGCTGATGACCAAGGAGCGCCTCGCCGTCGTGATGGAGAAGATGATCGCGCCGACCCTGGCCGGCATGGCGGCGGAAGGCGCGCCCTATCGCGGCGTGCTCTATGCGGGGATCATGGTCACGCCGGAGGGCCCCAAGCTCGTCGAATACAACGCCCGCTTCGGCGATCCGGAGTGCCAGACCCTGATGCTGCGTCTGGACAGCGATCTTCTGCCTTTGCTGAAGGCGGCCGCGGAAGGGCGGCTGGAGACCGCGCCTCCGCCGGTCTGGCGGGATGAGACGGCGATCTGCGTCGTCATGGCTGCAGAGGGCTATCCGGATGCGCCGAAGACAGGCTCCGTCATTTCGGGCGCCGAAGCGGCCTCACAGGACGGCGCGATCCTGTTTCATGCGGGCACCGCCCGTCGTGAGGACGGCGCGCTGGTCGCCGCGGGCGGTCGGGTGCTGAACGCCTGCGGTCTTGGGCTGAAGGTCGCCGAGGCGCGGCGTCTCGCCTATGCGCTGGTCGACCGGATCGACTGGCCGGGCGGCTTCTGCCGTCGCGACATTGGCTGGCGAGCGCTCTAGTTCGCCAGGCCATCGGGACGTTCATTCCCGTCGTTAAGACTAACCACAAATAATGCCGTAGACTGGAAAGAATTCCATCCGGACCCGACAGGCATTCACGTCCGCCCATTCGATCCATTTGGTAGCAAAAACGCAAGATGTGCCGAGATACAGTGGGGCGTGTGAGACAACGACAGGGTCCAGGCGCCGGTGGGTTACGCCAAGATCATTCCTGACATCAGCCGCAACGCCGCGACCTGCGGGGGCGCTTTGCTGTGAGCGAACCGAAGTCAGGGCCCAAGCCGAAATACAATCTTGAAACCGCCAAGATCCTGCTGGTCGAGCCGGCCGCGCACGGGCTAGAGATCCTGTCGCAGATCTTCACTGGCTTCGGCGCAAAGGCTCCTCATCGGGCTACCAACGCCGAAGACGCCAAAACCATCGTCAAGAAGACCGATCTCGACCTGATCGTTTGCGAGTCCCAGCTCGAAGGCGACATTGACGGGTATGATTTCGTCAAATGGCTCCGTCACTCGAAGATCGAGCCGAACAACTTCACCACCGTGATGATCATCAGCGGTCACACACAGAAGTCGAAGGTGGAAAAGGCCCGGGACTGCGGCGCAAACTTCATCGTCGCCAAGCCGCTGACCCCCAAGGTGATGATCGACCGGGTGATCTGGGTGGCGCGGGAAAACCGCTCCTTCATCGAATGCGCAGACTACCTTGGACCGGATCGAAGATTCCACTCCATTGGACCGCCCCCCAACACCGAAGGTCGCCGCAGCGATGACCTGCCTCTCGAGGTGGGCGAGGCGGTCGAACCCAATCTCTCGCAAGACGACATCGACGCCATGCTTCAACCAAAACGAGTCCAACGATGAGCGCCGTCAAGAAAATCCGAGTGAAAAATCGGTTGGCCGCAGCCGTGCGGGCGCCGGGGGGCAAGACGATCGCCGAGGCGGTCGCCGGGGCCGAAGCCAGGCTCGAGGACATCAAGGACGACTGCCTCGCGTCCCTCGACTCGATCCTCGCCAGCATGGCCGAGCTGATCGAAAACCCGAAATACCTGCCGCGGGAGGACGTGCTCGCCGCGCTCTATGAGCTCTCCAACGACGTCGTCGGAATCGCCGGCGTCGCCGGGCTCGGCGACATGGGCAGGGCCGCCTTCAGCTTCTGCGACCTGCTCGATGTGTTCATCGATCAAGGGGGCTGGAACGCCGCCGCCGTCGAGGTGCACATGAACGGGCTGAAGCTCCTGCGCACCATGAGCGACAAGATCGGCGAGGCCGGCCGCGCCCAGATCCTTGAAGGCCTGTTCGCCGTCGTCAAACGGATCAAGGCGAGCGCGACCCCGCCCGCCGCCTAATCCAAAGCGGTTCAATCAGCTCTACATGCCCTTACGAAGCGGGACGAGATCCGGATAGACGGGGTCGCGCTTCTCGGCCTTGGCCTTGAACGCCTCCATCATGTGCGACGGTGCGAACATGCCGGTCTGCCAGACGGCGATGTAGTCGAGGGCGTCCTTGATGGTGTGATCGCGGGCGTAGTTGATCATCACCTTGGACCCCGCAATCGCAACCGGCGGCTTGGCCGCGATTTCGCGAGCGGTGGCCATGACATGGTCGAGCAGCGCCTCGTGGGTGTCGAACACCTCGTTGACGAGACCGATCTCCTTGGCCTTTGCGGCCGGGACGCGGCGACCGGTAAAGGCCATCTCCCGCACCCAGCCCTCGGGGATCAGCTTGCACAGACGCGGGAAGGTGCCGACGTCCGCGGTCATGCCGATATTGATCTCCTGGATCACGAAGAAGGCGTCGGCGGTGCAGTAGCGGATGTCGCAGGCGGAGATCAGGTCCACTCCGGCCCCGACACAGCCCCCGTGCACGGCGACCAGCACCGGCATGCGCGCCTCATCGAGACATGAGAACGTGTCCTGCAGGTGGTGCACGTGGCGGCGGAAGGACTCCATCGACGTCGCGCGATCCTCTTCGGGGGGCCGTGCGGTGACCCCGGCCTGCGGGTCGGTGAACACGCTCAGCTCCATCCCCGCCGTGAAGTGCTTGCCGGTGGAGGAGATCACGATCACCCGGGCGCGGGCGTTGTCGTTGATGTCGGCGATGATGGCGGGCAGCTCGTTCCAGAAGGGCCGGTTAAGGGCGTTCATCGCCTCCGGCCGGTTCAGCTTCACATGGGCCACATGATCAGCGATCTCGACGGAGAAGCACGTCCAGGTCGGGGCGGCGGGGGCGTTCACGGTGAGGATCTCCCTTGTCTTCCTATTGTTCCTCCGAGCATAAACCGGATCTGAGCGACGTCCAGTTTTCCGCGCCGCGGTTTTTTGATGTGAAGGACGAGGCATGGCGCAATCGAACCCGACGGAACCGCGCCGCGTTGAGTTTCAGCTGAAGGACGGCGCACTTTCTGCGCTGGAGTTCGGAGATCCGTCCCGGCCCGTCGACATTCTCTTCGCCCACGCCAACGGATTCAATGCGCAGACCTACAGGACCGTGCTGGCGCCTTTGGCGGAGCGCTTTCGCATTCTCGCCGTCGACCAGCGCGGCCATGGCTTCAGCACCCTGCCCGCCGACCCCAAGGGGCGAAAGTCGTGGCGGGATCTGCAGGCCGACCTCGCCGCCCTGATCGACCAGCTGCCGGCGAGCCCGCTGATCCTCTCCGGCCACTCGATGGGCGGCGCCGCCTCGATCATGGCCGCGGCGATCCGGCCTGACCGTGTGAAGGCGCTGGTCCTGTTCGACCCGGTCGTCATGTCCCTGCCCATATCGCTGCAGGCGCTGCTGCCGGGGGCGAGCCCTGGGCTCTACATGAAGACGCCGATCGCCACGCGGGCCCTGGCGCGCCGGGACGTGTTTCCGGATCGCGAGGCGATCATCGCCGCCTATCGGGGACGCGGCGCCTTCAAGAGCTGGCCGGACGAGATCCTGCGAGACTATGTGACGGGGGGTGTGCGCGACCGGGCGGACGGGCAGGTCGAGCTCGCCTGCGCCCCGGCCTGGGAGGCGTCGAACTTCAGCGCCATGGCCAACAATATCTGGAGCCTTGCGGGCCGCGTCCGGGCGCCCATGACCATCTTCCGCGCCGAGCACGGCTCCACCTGCCGCATCGGCGACGGGCGCCTGTTCCTGCGGGGAAACCCTGGCTCCACAACGACCACCGTGGACGGGGCGAGCCACTTCCTGCCCATGGAGCGCCCGGAACTCGTCCGCGAGGCGCTGACCAAGGCGGCGCTTAAGGTTTAGTCCTTGAACACCACCGTGCGGTGACCGTTCAGCAGCACCCGGTCCTCGAGCAGCAGGCGCACGGCGCGGGCGAGCACGAGGCGCTCGATGTCGCGGCCCTTGCGGACGAGGTCGTTCGGCCGGTCCTTGTGGCTGATCCGCTCGACGTCCTGCTCGATGATCGGGCCTTCATCGAGGTCGCCGGTCACGAAGTGGGCCGTGGCGCCGATGATCTTCACCCCCCGCTCGTGGGCCTGGTGGTAGGGCTTGGCCCCCTTGAAGCCCGGCAGGAACGAGTGGTGGATGTTCACGCACCGCCCGGAAAGCTTGGCCGTGAGGCCATCGGACAGCACCTGCATGTAGCGGGCGAGGACGACAAGTTCGGCCTTGGTCTCCTGGATCAGCGACCAGAGGGCGGTCTCCTGCTCCAGCTTGGTGTCCTTGGTCACGGGCAGGTAGTGGAAGGGGAGCCCTGCGAAATCGAGGTTCTTGTAGGTCTCGCGCGGGTGATTGGAGACAATGGCGACCACGTCCATGGCGAGCTCGCCCCCCCGCCAGCGATAGATGAGGTCGGCGAGGCAGTGATCGGCGGCTGAGGCCATGATCAGCACCTTGCGCCGCTCATCCCGCCGCCGCAGCGACCACTTGAGACCAAGCTCGCCTGCAATCTCTTCCAGGTCCGCGCGCAGGGTCGCCTCATCCACCTTGGCCGGGTCGACCACCACGCGCATGAAGAAACGACCCGTGTCGAGGTCGTCATACTGCTGCGCGTCGAGGATGTTGGCCCCGTTGCGGAACAGGGCGGTGGTGATGGCGGCGACGATGCCGGGGCGGTCTTGGCAGGAGAGGGTCAGGATCATGGGCGCAGAGCCTTGAGACCTCGAACCGCCTTCGTCAAGCCGCCGAACACAAACGTCGCGCAGCTTCTGACAAGGGGTCGCCTGCATTCACTTGACGCTTCTCGGTGGCCCCGTGTTTGCAACGCGCCCCGGGCGTTGTAAGGCCTCGTCCTGAGATACGCTCAACCGACGGAAGGTTTCAGGACGCTATGCGGATCGCAATGATTGGGTCGGGCTATGTGGGTCTGGTGTCCGGCGCCTGCTTCTCGGACTTCGGCCATGTCGTCACGTGCGTGGATACGGATGCGGGCAAGATCGACCGGCTGAACCAGGGCGAGATTCCGATCTTCGAGCCCGGCCTTGATCTTCTCGTGAAGGCCAATATCGAGCAGCGCCGCCTTTTCTTCACGACCGACACCGAGACCGCTGTGCGTGAAGCTGACGCGGTCTTCATCGCCGTAGGTACGCCCTCTCGACGCGGCGACGGCTATGCGGACCTGTCCTATGTCTACGCCGCCGCCGAGAACATCGCCAAGGTGATCCAGGGCTTCACCGTCGTGGTGACCAAGTCCACGGTTCCCGTGGGCACTGGCGACGAGATCGAAGCGAT
>CAIUZX010000409.1 GCA_903903715.1 uncultured Caulobacterales bacterium | reverse complement strand
TCAGAAAGGCTTGCGGATCGATGGCGTTGAGCTTGGCGGTCTCGATGAGGGTCGCCAGAACCGCCCAGTGCTCGGCCCCGCCGTCGGATCCGGCGAACAGGGCGTTCTTGCGGTTCAGCGCCAGAGGCCGGATGGCGCGCTCCACGGTGTTGTTGTCGATCTCGATCCGGCCATCGTTGAGGAACAGGGTAAGGCCCTGCCAGCGAGAGAGCGCATAGCGGATCGCTTCGGCCAACTTGGACTTCTGACTGACGGTCTCAAGTCTGGCGCGAAGCCAGGGCTCGAACGCCTCGAGGATCGGACGGCTGTGGAGGTGGCGCGCCGCCTGGCGCGCGTCCTTGGTCTGTCCGCGGATCTTTGCCTCGATCTCGTAAAGCTTCTGGATCTGGGCCAGCGCCTCCGTGGCGAGGGGCGAAGGTCCAGCCGCCGCCAGATCATAGAACTTGCGGCGAACGTGCGCCCAGCAGAAGGCCAGACGAACGGCGCTCTTTGCGGCCATGGTCCGGTATCCGCCATAGCCGTCAACCTGCAGGACGCCGGTAAAGTCGGCCAGATGCGCCATCGGCCGCTCAGCCCGTCGGTCAGGGGCGTAGACATAGACAACAGCCGGCGGGCCGGTCCCGCCCCAGGGGCGATCATCCCGGGCGTAAGCCCAGAGCTGCCCCGTCTTGGTGCGTCCTCGCCCAGGGTCCAGCACCGGCGCCGTCGTCTCGTCAGGGAACAGCTTGGGCGAGGCCTTCAGGGTCTGGAGCAGGCGCTCATGGATCGGCCTCAGCAGGAAGGCCGCCCGGCCCGTCCAGTCGGCCAGGGTTGAACGATCAAGCTTTACGCCCTGCCTGGCGTAGATCTGGGCCTGCCGATAGAGCGGCAGGTGATCGGCATACTTGGCGACCACCACGTGGGCGACGGTCGCTTCCGTCGGCATCCCGCCTTCGATCAGCCGGGCGGGCGCGGGCGCCTGCAGCACGACGCCCTCGCCGGTGCGGCAGCCGTAACGCGGACGACGCACCACCAGAACCTGGAACCGCGCGGGGATCACATCCAGCCGCTCGGCCCTGTTCTCGCCGATCACATGCAAGGCGCCGGCGCAACATGGGCAGGTCTTGTCCTCGATATCGAGGATCGTCTCGATGCGCGGCAGATGGCCTGGAAGCTGGCCGCGGTTGGCGCGCCTCAGGGCCTGCGCCTCCGAACGGCGCTTGGGATCCTTCGCCTCAACGGCGGCGGCTTCGCCCGCTTCGGTCTGCTGGACATCTTCCAGACCAAGCTCCAACTGGTCGATGGGAAGGGTCTCCGCCCGACGGCCGAAGCGATGGCGCTGCATCTCCTTGATGATCTGGCGCAGCCGTGTCGCCTCTGCCGCATGAGCGGCGCGTTCGGCCAGGATCAGCGCCTGAAGCGCGTCCACGTCGGTTGGCAGGGCGTTGGTCAGTCCCGTCATGACCTGGATTACAGCATAACCGGAGCCCTTTGAGGCGCCCCTATCTCGCGCCACCCTTGTCTCGCCCGTGAGTCAGAAGGTCGCAGGCGAGGATTTACCCCGCCGCGATCGGCGTTCGGGTCTTGCGCGCGGTCTGGACGCGACGCCAGTCCAGCCCCTCAAGGAGCGCCCCGAGCTGAGCCGCGGTCAGACGCATCACCCCGTCCTGGACCTTGGGCCAGCGGAACTGGCCGTCCTCCAGACGCTTCGCGTAGAGGCAAAGCCCCGTACCATCCCAGAAGATCAGCTTGATCCGGTCAGCACGCTTGGCCCGGAACACGAACACGGTTCCGGAGAACGGATCGGCGCGCATCTGATCCTTCACAAGGCTTGCGAGGCCTTCTGCGCCTTTACGGAAGTCAACAGGCTTGGTGGCGATCAGGACCTTGATCGTTCCGGACGGCCCGATCACCGATCCGCCTTCAGGGCGCGAATGATCGCCGCCACCGTCCTGGCTTCAGCGCCGCGCTCCACGCGGACGGCGACACCGTCGATCTCAAGCTCAATACCGCCGCCGGCGCCGCCTCGCTTAGACTTGCTCCGAACACCGCGGACCTTAAGGGTCTCGATCGGCTCTGGCGCCGGTTCGACCAGTCTGACAGGCGCGAACATCAACGGCGGCTCAGGCCTGGTCGCCCGCGCCTCGCGTCGCCAGGTGAAGAGCTGCGTCGCGGCCAGACCATATCGGCGCGCCACGGCGCTCACAGTCTCGGCGCCGCCGTAGCTCTCCGCCACGATCCGCGCCTTATCCTCGTCCGTCCAGTTTCGCCGACGACCAGCGCCTGTGAACACCTCCAGCCGATGAACCGGAAAAGACTTCGTCATGGCATCGTCAGGT